>JAGRBZ010000404.1 GCA_020433805.1 Anaerolineae bacterium | reverse complement strand
TAATGGCCCGGATCATCTGGGCGACCGCGCTTTCGTAAAAGAGAGCCACGGTTTCGGTATCATTGGTGACGCGGCTCATCAGTTCGCCTACCGGCTGGCGGTCAAAAAAGTTAAGCGACAGCGTTTGCATATGCTCAAACAGACGACGCTGCAATTTATACAAGGCCCGTGTGGCCAGGTCAGAAAACAATCGCTCGGCCACAATGCTAAGGGCAATGTACAGCACACCGGCAATAAATGCGTACAGCGCCCAGCGCCACAGCGCGTTGAGGGTGCCGCCCGGTTCGCTAATCACGTTGATGGCTTGGCCGGTAAAGTAAGGCACGGCGATAACGCCTAACAGCCCGATCACTCGCAGGGCCAGAGCGGTCATGAATCTGGGCCGGACCTCGCCGCGGGTCATAAAGTCGAGCAAGCGATTGATAATCAGTAACGTGTCATCTTTTTTCTTGGTCGGAGGGGTTAAGGTTACGTTGCTCATGCCGACACCTCCAAACTGGCCGTAATGCCGCTGCCCAACTGCGATTCGTAGATCTCCTGGTACAGCGAACTCCGTTCCATCAATTGGTCGTGCGTGCCGATGTCAACAATTTCGCCGTGCTGTAACAGCACGATTTTGTCCAAATCCAGAACGGCGCTAATGCGCTGGGCCACATAGAGTGTGCTGACGCCCGGTGCGTAGATGGGGATGGCATCTTGCACCCGACTTTCGGTGGCGACGTCAAGAGCGCTGGTGCTGTCATCCATGATCAGGATTTTGGGTTGGCCGGTTAGGGTGCGGGTCATCGACAAACGCTGGCGCTGGCCGCCGGAAAAGTTGTATCCGCGCCGAGCGACCGGCGCTTCCCATAGCTCCGGCAGGTTGGTGATAAAGCCGTAGCTGTCGGCCGCTTTAGCCGCGTCTTGCATCACCTGGTCATCAACCTCAGGATTGCCGAACTTAAGGTTGAAGCGTACATCGCCCTGAAACAGCAGCGCTTCTTGCAACGCAATGCCCACAACCTGGCGCAGCGTCTCCTGAGGGAAATCCCGCACATCGATACCGTCGATGGTAATCCGCCCCTCGGTTACATCGTAAAAACGGGGAATGAGGTTGACCAACGCTGTTTTACCGGCTCCGGTCGAGCCTAAGAAACCAACCCGCTCACCCGGTTCGATGGTCAGATTAATATTTTTCAAGGCCGGTGGGTCTAGCTCACCGTCAGGCCGGCGAAAAGCAAAGGTTACATTATCAAAAACCAACCGTCCCTTTATCTGCGACGGGTCCGGCGGCTGAATGTCCGGTTTGTCTTCGATGGCCGGTTGGGCGTCGATCACTTCAAAGATGCGCCCGGCTGAAGCATCGCCTCGCAAAATAAAGGGGATGACGACCGCCATAAGGGCTAAGGGGGTAACCACCAAACTCAGATATTGCATAAAAGCGGTCACTTGCCCTACGGAAAGGTCGCTTTGTTCCAGTACCTGCATGCCGCCCACCCACACCGCAAACGCGGTTGAAATTTGAGCGATACCGGCCAACAGCGGTGATAGCATAGCTACTCGAAAGGCGGCGCTATAAGCGGGCTGACGCATGGCCTCGGCCCGCTGTTCAAAACGGTCGTTTTCTAGCCTTTCCCGCACAAATGCTTTGACCACGCGCGCGCCCGACAGATTTTCCTGCAAGGTATTGTTCAAATCGTCCAGCTTTTTCTGCCGCTGGTCATAGGCCTTGAACATCTGCGGCACGATGAAGGCCATCAAGGCCAGCACCACCGCTGCCACCACAATCATCAACCAGATCAAACTCGGCGTGGTGAATAAGGCAAAGACAAAGGCGATCAAAATCATAAAGGGCGCGTACAGCAGTAGCATCACCGAGTACATCACCGCGTTTTGAATATTGAGGACATCCGCGTTGAGGCGCACCATCAGATTCCCGGTGCGAAAACGGTCGAAATTACCAAAAGAAAAGGTTTGAATTTTTTTGTATACTTCGCTGCGAATAATATAAGCCGTCCCTTGCGAAAAGAAGACGGCATAGCTGGCGGTACCGGCCATACAGCCGCCCCCAATCAGCGCCAACACCGCCATGGTGATGCCGGTGCGAACAATCACCTCGGCGTTGCCGGCCTGGATACCTTGGTTGATCAAACGCTGGTTCAGCGCCGCCACCATCAGCATGGCCGCTGCCGAGATGAGCAGCAAAACCTGGGAGAAAATCAGCCGGCCGCGATAATCTTTGTAGATGATAAACATGCGGCGAAAGGATTTGAGCATAGTCATGACCTCCTTTTCAAGTTGTATGACCTTGGAGCGACAAACATACCATGAGACCAGATTATCGACAAGACCAGTAGTGTGGCTTTTTCTGCCGCTTAAGGAGCTGGTACACGGAGGCATACATAAACAAGGTGCTACTCTATGTTATTAAGCTAGTACATAGTGCGTATTTCGTAGTTACACAATCTGGGCGATACGCAATACGCAGTTGACCTGTTTAGCCCCCCTAACCCCCCAGAGGGGGGAATTTGACGTCTTTCTCCCCCCTTTGGGGGGCCGGGGGGGCTTAACTTAATGACATTGTCCCTGTGGGAGGGATTTAGGGAGGGCTAATCCCCAACTGCGTAACTTTTAACGCAATACCAAATACGCACTATGTCATAAAGAAATTTAATTTACCGGCTCAACCATAACCTCGACGTCGTAGGTCGGATTACCCCGAGTTAGCACGTTGTAAGCCTGGGTGTTGATAAACAACAGTTTGCCCTCACTGTCGCTGATCCGAACCTGGACGGCGTAGGTATAGCGCTCGTCGATGGCTTGAGCATCGTAGGATGCCTCAAAGTTGATCGGGAACTGAGTGGCATCCATGATCATTTCCCCACCGATTTGCGTCGCCGCAGCATCGGCCAGCGATACATCATCGACCCGAATTTCAACCTGGGATCCTTCCGGCAAGGTTGATCCCTCCGGGGCGACGATGCGGCCGGTGACGGCCTGTAATTTAGCAAAGTTCATGTTGCCCGCGTCGGCCATCAGGTTGAGGACCAAATTGTCCCCGTTGCGCACAAACGTGCGAACGTCGCCCAGCAGCCGCAGATAGTCATTGTATAACGAGTCCGGCCCACATTCGACCAGCGTGGTGGCCATGAGCGGATTGAAGGTCAGGCTGCTCCCCTCCAGCGTATAGCTGCCGCTGCCGGAGTTGCAGTCGGCTTTAAAGTTAAACTGACCGTCGGGTTGGAGTTGAAGGCGATAGTTATTGGGATTGGGCACGACGATGTCGTTTTCCTCGCTTTGATCCGTAAAGCCCTGCCAATTCCAGATAATGCCAACAATATCCGACTCGGCCGGGGCCGGTTGCTCCGGTGCGGTAGACGCCTCACCATCGGATGGGATGCACAGCAGCCAGCCCGGCTCGATCAGGTTAACATCAGCAATGTCGACAAAGGTGTCGTCGGTCTGGGCATTGGTAGCGTCGACAATGGTCTGGTAGGCTAGAATATCGCCGTAATACTTTTCGGCAATTTTGCTCAACCAATCGCCGGCCTGGACCGTGTACTCAAACTCGCACTCCGGCGGCGTCTGGGCCAGAACTGCGGTTGGCAGCATCGATGTAAAAAGAAGCAGAAGGGTTAAGATAGTTATTGATTTTTTCATTTCAGTGAATCTCCTTCGGATACTATTAGCCTAAGTTCGGCAACAGATGTACCTCATGTCATTTCGTAGCACAGCGGAGAAATCCCTGTGACAATACGCTTGAAACGGTGTCCGGTTGGGGAAATTTGCAGCAACAACGCTCATTTTTCCCCGCGAATGCTTCATTTATTGGGATGTATGAGGGATTTCTCCGCCTCCGGCTTCGAAATGACATATGAGACTTTACTTATCGAACTCGGGTTGTTAGATTTTACAGCCCTGAACGCGCCGAATATCTTTATCCCGGACCCAGGTGGGCGAGTTGCCGGTGTCCGGCTCAGGCGCGATCATATACCAGATCCGTTTATTGACCCGGCTGGCTTTGACGGCATCATAATCCCCTGAGAAAATCTTGCCGACCCGTGGGCCGTTGGGGAAACTGAACTGCGGTGCATTTTTCTTGGGCGTGACAACACATTCGCCGGGTGCAAAATCAACCTCGATGGCTCGCGAGCTGCTTTTGGACGAGTCTGAGGCCTTGCGGCATTTGCCCTGATCGATATCATATTTGGTCGAGAAGCTCCGACCCTCAGCAGTAGCGACTAACTCCTGACCGCGTGAGTTGTAGCGGTTGACTTTCATTTTGATGGGAACCACGTAGTTACCGCCCGGCGGCATCTCAGGGTAGGACCCGACGCTGACGCCGGTGACTTTACCGCTGCCACGGTGAATATTTTGTAAGATGACCGTGCCCCCGCGAGAAACTTGATTGGTTGGATTGCTCATGTTGATATGGACGGTAAAGGAGCGGCCACATTGCGGTAAAGCATCAACCACGGCTACACCATTAGGACTGGCTTTACTCAACTGCAGCGGGACAGCCGGAATGCTTGGCTCGGTTGTGATCGGTACCGGCGGCTGGCTGGGTCGGACCTCTATCGGCTGCGGCGGCGCAACCAGCGGAACGTTGCCGGTGTCGCCCACTACCTCGACATTGATGGGCTGCACCCAACCTTGCAGCCCGCTACCCGTTTCCACCAAATACCAGCCGCTATCATTAGCGCTCAAGCCCAACAGCGCCGCTCCTTCTGTGGAGTCGAATACGTCTATTACAGGGCAACGCTCGCTGTCAAGCTGATCGCAATACCGCACGTTGACGGCCGTTACGCCGGGATTGGTGACAACATACGGTTGATCCGACTCCAACTCCGGTGGGGGCGGTGCGGCTTCTTCACTCTCCGTACCCTCCAGATATTGGCCATTGCTGACCCGGATAGGGCCGGTTACGGTTTGAAACAGTTGCGACGGCGCAGCGGCATCACCCACGCCCACCACTAAGCGCAGACCGTACAGGCCATCAGGAATGGTGGCCGTATCGACGCTGGCCAGCACGCCGTTAACCACCGGCTCGGTGAAGTCGACCGTGATCGGTATCCAGCCGACGCTGAAGACGGGCGACAACGTTTGTTCATCGAGGGGGATCATCTCCAGCCGGTAAAAAGCAAATTCCGGGACAGACGCTGTTCCCATGATTTCAATGGGGCCCCACACCTCAGAAATGGGCGTTGGCCAGGCAATTTCCAGGCTGGGATTGCTGGTAGTCGCGACACCTTCCGGCTCCTCGGTTTGGGCCAGAACTATCGACCCGGTGACCAGCAAGCTAATGAGCAGTAGTCCAAAAATAATTATGCGTTTCATATGGTCTCCTTTATCTTCTTTGACAATATCCCTCACCCCGTTGCTGACGCGACTCCCCTCTCCCTGAGGGAGAGGGGTTGGGGGTGAGGGTAAAATAATTTTTCATTGCCCGTGTCGCCTCAATCGAGACGGCCACCTGGTTTTTCCAAAAACTGCAGCGGCGGGCCGGGTTGACAATTGTCGGGCCGAGCCTGGCCGGCAATCTCAAAATCACCGCAGTTAAAGAAAATGTGGTTGTTAGCTCCTGCCCAATAGCCAATAAGACCAAATACAACAACAATGATAACGAGGTAAATCTTTAAGCGGGTTTCGGGTAAATTGAGCAAATCGGCATTGATCACGTTTGCAACGACAAAGATGGAGTAGGGCAAGCAAATTAGTAAGGCAAACACACCTATGCTGATAACCAGCCCATCTATGATTTCGCTCTCGCCGAAATTTGTACTGATCGGCATCAGAATCAGGCTTAGCGTTGGCATGAGCATAAATACCTTGCCCCACCGGGGCACAGGCACATCTCGCTCGGGAACCAGCAGAACGACCAGCAAGATAGCGGTAACCGTGACCCACGCGGTGAGAATTCTGCCGTAGAAGATGGTCCGGTACGCACCCAGATCAAAGGCGATGTTCCACGTTGCCGTCGAGAGACCGACCGTACCCAAAATGAAGGTGCGAATTTCCGGTCTAATCTTATCCATTGCTGCTATGTCTCTCCATCTCCATTTTTGTCATTCTGTTAGCTTAAGGTTCGCCTTCTTCCCAAAATGATGCCAACACCTCCAGCCCTCCCGGTGCCTTTTCCTCAGCAAAACGATAGCTGCCGATAATCAGGCCGATAAGGAGAAGGACCATGGCAAAGGGCGCGATCAAAAACACCAATCTCGTGCCGAAGATGGTCGCCAATACGCCAAACGTCAGTACGGCCACAATGGCCAGTGCGCTCCGCAGCGTATTTTCGATCCCAAAGACGCCGGCCTGTTTGACCACCGGCAGCCGCCGGTTAACGTAGGTTTGTGCCGCCGCGCCGGCGGCAGTAAAACCGGCGTAGGCCGGGATGGTCAACAAGCCGGCCGTCAGAACTTTGTCGCTCGGTTGTATTCCAAACAGTGCCAGCAATCGCAGCGGGCTGAAGGGAGCCAAGAATGGGGCAATTTGGTCGATGAGGCCGAAAAGCAAGACACCACCGCCAAAAGCCACCACGCTGACCAGCATAACCGGTCGCTCGCCGAATTTATTCATCAGCCATGGGGCCGCAAACGTTGCCGCCAGAAAACCGATAGGGATGGTGGCAAAGACAAGGATCGTATCGGCCGGGTCAACCCGAAGCACCGTGCCGACGAAGCCCGGCATCATTGCTACGAACCCCTCGAACAGGGCACTGACCATCGCGCCCAGAAGAACCATCGTAGCCACCACGCGATGTCCGGCGATCCATTGGGCCGTAGGGCGCACGCCGATCCCCTTCAGCCGCCAGTCAACACTGCGGAGCGCATCACCAATCTTGACGCCGCCTTCATCGGGCAACCCAAAAACCCGCAGCCCGGCCAGCAGCAGCAGCACGCCTCCCACAATCATAACGAGCGTAATGCCCCCGACTCGAATCAAGATCGTGGCAAAGAAGGCCTGACCAATGGCCGAGCCGGTCGATGTGGTCAACGCCATCAACATCGCCGCCACGGCCAACTCCTGCGGTTTGGCTATCAAAGGGATAACCGACCGAACCGCCGGGATAGAGACCTGAGCCAGCGTTGAAACGATGAGAATAATGAAGACCAGCACAATGAAATCCGACCCCAGGAGCAGCGGCACCCCTATACAAAGCCCGGCCTGCAGCAAGTAGGTTACGGCCAAGGCCAGGCGCTTGGGTAATGAGTCGGCAATCATCCCGCCCTGCGTGCCCAGTACCAGACCGGGCAGAAAGCTGGCCGCGCTGACCAACGCCACCTCAAACTGTGAGCCGCCGCTGCGAGCCAGGTGGACCATAGCCCCGTAAGAGAGCGTGCCGATGGCTAAGCCCGACAGAAAGTTTGCCAGCAGGGCAACCCGCACCGGAACCCGGCCCAACAGAGAGAGGTCGGGCAGGTAAAACCATAAGAAACGCTTCGGTTGTTGCTGAGGTAGTGCTGTTTGTTTGGTAGGAGACGCTATTTTCATTTAAATTCCCATTACTATAGTCTGCCAATCATCGTCTGTTACTAGTAACACCTCTTCGTTGGCCGCCAATCATCACCTGTTACTAGCAACAGGTCTTCGTTGGCCGCCAATCAACGCCTGTTACTAGTAACGGGTCTTCATTTGTCGCCAATCATCGCCTGTTACTAGTAACGGGTCTTCATTTGTCGCCAATCATCACCTGTTACTAGTACTACAACGACACTTCGGTCTGAGAAACCAGGGTTTTAACTTCAGAACTGAAAATATGCGCTTGC
>JAGRBZ010000403.1 GCA_020433805.1 Anaerolineae bacterium | reverse complement strand
CAAACTCTATACCATCACCAGCGACGGGGCGGATGTGCGCACGCTGGTGGCTGATGATGACGAGAACACGCTGGTCGGGCAGGTTGTCTGGTCGCCGGACGGTCAATACCTGGCCTTTGTCGCTGACCGGCTGGTCGACTGCCAATACTGCCGTCAGGTGGGACTGGTTCGGCTATCAGACGGCGATGTTTCATTCTTAGATCCACCGCCCAGTTCCAGCCTCGATCTACCGCGCTGGACGCAAGACGGACGCCTACTGGTCACCTCTTTTTCGGACAATCTGGCCGAAGGCGCGGCCTATATCTACGATACCTCGGGCCAGGGCCAACCGGCAACCGGAACCTATCTCTTAAGTAGCAGCCACGATGGACAAAAATGGTCACCCTGGCTGCCAGGTACGGTTTGGCAGGTGGACAGGTCCGCCCGACCTGATAGTTACTATAGTCAGTAGCCTCTGGCTCTTTATAAAAATAGGACTTATGCAGTTCGAGACCCTAAAGGTTTCTGAAGTCATCTCTCAAGCAAAATTTTGACGCAATCGAGCTTGTATGTTGGCCTAAAGTCGACTTGTAAAACCTTTAGGGTCTGATTTTCCAACTGCGTAATTCATAAAAAAAATTGTAAGCATTCAGCGAAAGGCTGAACGCTACAAAGCATCAATCATACACATGTCCATCATGATATCGACTCCTAACTCTTCCCAAAAAATTTCCGCTGCTATCCTCCTTTTAGCCCTGTCGCTATGGGCTTGCGTGCAGGTCGATTTATCGGCCCCGCCGGTTTCTGTCGTTGTCGCGCCAACGTTTCAGCCCCCGCCGACGCCAACTGTAACGCCGTGGCCGACGCCAACGCCCGTCGTCATTCAAATTGTGGCCCAATCACCGGTAATTGATCCGGCCTGTACCGTACCGGATGTGGCCTCATGGCAGAGCATCACCGCCAGCGGCAGCTACACCGAAACGGAACGCTCGGCCTCTACACCGATGGTCTGCCATATCAAGCGCGACACCTGCGCCTATAACCAACTGGTTGGTATTTTAGATCCCTCAATTGTCTTTAAACAGGAAGAAGAGTGGCCCTTCGATACGGAGGATGTTTTGATGCACCCGGCCATGCTCAATCCGCTAGCCCGGCTCAACGCCCTGGTGCAGGCCGAATGGAACGGCGCTTACCAACTGCGAGTCACCGATGCCTACGACTCGCTGCTAGAGCACGATCCGCCCGAGTCGGAGCCAAGCACCCGTTACTCGCTACATTACGAAGGCCGGGCGATCGATCTGACCACCTGGCCGGTCGATCGCAATCTTTATGGCCGGCTGTGCGCCCTGGCTCAATGCGCCGGTTTCGATTATGTGGAGAATGAGGTCACCCACTGCCACGCTTCAATCAACGCCAACAGTTTGTGTACCCAATGCGGGGAGTAGAAGGCAGGAGCAACAAAGCTTGCTTTGTCATGATCACAGGAAGAACTAAGTAAACTTTGTTGCTCCCATTAAAATTACCATTTACCAATTACCCAATTACCACCCACCTAAATATTCAACGAAAGCGGATCTTTACCCCGGTCCAGCATCGACAACGTATCCATTGTCCGTTCGCGGGCTTTGCGTCGGACGATGCTTTGTAAAGTAGGGAGGTCCGTCATCAACTTTTCGAAACGCTCACGCTCTAAGGTGAGAAAGAGGCTAGGCAGGACGGTTTGCACGGTTGCCAGCCGGGTGCCGCCTTCAATGAGTGCGATTTCGCCAAAATAATCACCGTCCTCCAGGTGGGCCAGCGTTACGCGCCGGTCATCCGTTTCGGTGGTGAAGGAGACGGCAACTTTACCCCGCACGATAATATAAAATTTATCGCCGGAGCTGCCCTGGGTAAACACCGTCTGTTCGGCATCGAAATATTCCGACACAAACTGGTCGGCGATGGCATTGAGGACGGTATCATCAAGCGGGGCGAAAAGTGGAATATAGCGCAGCCGGGCACCCCGAACCTCGGCATACTGACCGTCGGCGCTGATGGTGAAGCCGCTTTGCAACTGCCATAAACGGCGATAAAACTGCTTCCGCTTCAATAATTCCCAATGGGTACCCTGTTCGATAACCTGGCCGTTATCAACCACCACAATTTGGTCGGCTTCGACCACCGAAGAAAGACGATGAGTCACGGTGACCACAGTGCGGTCGCGGGCCAGCTTTTTGAGCGTTTTGTTGATGGCGGCTTCCGTTTCCACATCGAGCGCCGCCGTAATTTCATCGAGCAGCAGCAGCGAGGGGTTATGCAGCAGCGCCCGAGCCAGCGCAATCCGCTGACGCTGTCCCGGCGACAGCCATTTACCGCCCTCGCCCACGCAGGTATCGTATCCTTGGGGTAATGTCATAATCGTATCGTGGATTTCAGCCAGTTGGGCGGCGGCAATAACCTCGTTGGCCGTGGCGTCGGGCTTGACCAGGCAAATGTTTTCGCGGATAGTCGTGTTAAGGAGCGGCGCTTCTTGCAGCACCACCCCGATTTGCGATCGAAAAGAGCGCTGCGTTACCTGCCGCAAATCATGGCCGTCGATCAAAACTTGGCCCTCAGTGGGGTCGTAAAAGCGCAGCAACAGCTTAAGCAGGGTACTCTTACCGGCTCCACTGCGACCCACAAAGGCAATCGACTGTTGGGCCGGAGCGGTAAACGAGATATGCTTGAGCTGCAAACCTTGACCGGGGTACCCAAAACTCACCTCATTAAATCGAATCTCTTTCGAGATAGACGGTAAGGTGACGGCAGAAACCGCATCGTCATGGTCGGCAGGAATGCTCAACACTTGCTCGATCCGTTCCAGGGCCGACGCCCCGGCGATGAGGTTACGAATATAGATCGACAGCGCGGTGATCGACCGCCCGGCCTGCGACAGCAGCACAATAAAGGCCGAAAACGTCCCGATGGTCAGTTGGTTATGCCAGGCAAAATAGGCACCGGTGGCGATAGTCACCCCCAGAATAATCATCTGTTGGATATCGGTCCAGACTACGACCATACTGCGCTGAAATTGGGGCACGCGCAGCCCTCGCTTAAAGCGGGCCAGCCGGGTCATGGGTGTATCGGGTTCCTGGCCCACGACCTGCGCGAATTTACGGACGGCCAGTTCGTGCAGACCAAACGCCCGCAGCAGCGATTGGGTAGCCACATTATCCTGCACAGCGTGGGCCACCGTCGCATCGTGGCGACGTTCGCCGTAGTCAGCAGCAGTCGATTTTTTGAGAATCCAGCGGGGGATAATCGTCATTAGCGGCAGAACCAGCGCAATGATCAGGCTGAGCCGCCAGTTGAGGAAAATCAGTGCGCCAATCGTGACGACGACCATCAGCAGCGTGCGCAATCCTTCCACCGTCAGGTCGCGGATGGTGCTGCGCAGCGTAATGATCTCCTGAGCAAAGAGGGTGGTGATTTCACCCGGCTCGGTATCGTCAAAAAACCGAATCGGTAGATGTTGCAAATGGGTAAACAGCTTCATCCACAGATCCCGCTTGAGTTTAGCACCCACCTGAGCCTGCACATAAGCCTGTACCACATCGCCCACGGCATAGAGCACAAACAAAACGGCAATGCCGACCAGAATAAGGATCAGCATTTGCTCATCACGCGGTACAATCGCCGCATCAATGAGATATTTAAGGGTAAGCGGTAAAGCGGTGTGGAGCAATACGGTGATAATGACCGTTAGCCCCATGATAATTTGCGCTCGCCAATAGGGGCGGAGGTAGACGAATACGGCCCGCTTGAGCAGTTTCAAAATGCTCCCGGACGGTCGAGAAGGTGGCTCCGTCGCTGTGAGCATCGGCTGTGCGGTTGGGGCTGTTTCCATCTCCCTGCTTGGCCTTTGTAATGAGTACTTCTATCAAGGATACGTAAGCTGGATGGAGATTATAGCGGAAGTAGTAGTATGAGCCAAAGAGCACGGGCTTTAGGTCCGTGCTCTTTAATAACCGGATCTGTTTTTGAAGCGTTTACACGAGCATCTTTTCTCTGGAATAAGAGGGCGTCTCCGAGCCAACCAGGCCGTTACGCGCACTGCCTTCCGAGAAATCACGCGTTTCAATTGTGCCGGACACATTCTGCTTCTGCTCTTTGTTGAGCTTGAAGCCACCAATGATGTCAGTGAGTTGACCGGCCATCGTATTAAGCGATGAGGCGGCGATAGTTACTTCTTCAATCCGGGCATTCATCGTTTCCGTAGCGACGCTCACCGCTTCGGCAACCATACCGTTCTTGTGGCTAATATCGGCCACTTCTTCGATGGCTTCCACGACTTCGCTGGAACTGGCCGTTATCTCTTCAGCCGAGGCCGTGTTCTGCTCGACTACGGAGGAAACGGTTTCCATACGCGATACCAAGGCCTTGGCTGAGGCGGCTATCTGCTGAGCAGCGGTGGCAATTTCATTCACCTGTTGATTGACCGTATCTGAGGCCTGAACAATGTTAGCCAGGGCTGCGCCGGCGCTGTTGGCCCGCTCCACCCCGGTTTCCACTTCGGCGGCGCTTTCAGCCATCGCAGCCACAGCTTCATTGACCGTCTGCTGAATGTCACCAATCAGACTGGCAATTTCATCCGTAGCCGTAGCCGATTTCTCAGCTAACTTACGAACTTCATCGGCAACGACAGCAAATCCTTTACCGTGTTCGCCGGCGCGGGCCGCCTCAATGGCAGCATTGAGGGCCAGGAGGTTGGTTTGGCTGGCAATATCGCCGATGGTTTCGACAATAGCCCCAATCTGGCCCGAACGCTGACCCAACTCTTGAACCTTACCGGCCGACAAGCCCACCTTAGTCTTGATGCTGTTCATACCGTGGACGGTTTCTGTAACGGTTTGGGTGCCGGAGCGAGCAGCCTCAGCAGCCTGAGCCGCGCCTTGAGCGCCGGCCTGAGCATTAGAGGCCACTTGGGCCACAGCCGAGGTAATTTCAGCCGTGAGCGCCGATGATTTGCCAACGGCGAAGGCCTGTTCCTGAGAACCGTGGGCCACACCCTCGATGGCCTGGCTGACCTGCCCGATGAGCGTGGCGGCGGTGGAAATTCCTTTAGACTGCCGATTGGTGCCGGTAGTGACCTCCTGAATAGATATACCGACCTGGGCGGCGACTTGACCGGACTGCTGAGCCGTAGCGAAGAGCTGCTCTGAGGCTTCACCGACGTTGGTGGCAGTATTAGCCACCCGGCTAACCAGATCGTGCAGGGAACACGTCATGTCCTTAAAAGAATGACCGATAATATGCAGTTGCTCGATGATGTCATTAAAGGCCGTTGCCATCTGCCCCACTTCATCCTTCGATTTAACCTCGACAGCTTTGCTGGTGATTGTCAGTTTGCGGGTCAGGTCGCCTTGAGCCAGCAGGTTCATCTCCGAGGCTAAGGCCGGCAAATCTGTGTTTGCAATCTGGTGAGCAACATCGGCTACACGCTGTAATGGGAGCGCAATGCGGCGAGCCACGAAATACCCGATGCCGATAGCAAACGCAACAGATATTAGCGAAATGACCATTACCATAATCCGGGTGCTCTCCATCTCACCCCGTAGGCTAGCCAGACCACTGTCCATCGAGTCGTGTATCACTTCCTCGGCCTCATCGGCGAGCGCGACAAAGGCTTCAAACTCCTGGTCGAATGCCTCGTCGACAGCACTGCCCGCGATCGATTCGTTCTGACTATTTTCATAGCGTGTCTCAGTCGCAGCGATGAAACTGTCGGTACCATCAAGCAACTGCCTGGTTGTAGCATTGCTGAGAAGCGCATCAAGACGCTCAATATGATTTCGAGCAACCTCAATTCCGGCCACAACCTCTTCATACTTAACGGATCTATCACCGGAGAGTAACTCCTCGAAAAAGAGATGGGAGTCGGCCAGAGCAAACTTGGCGGCACCCGCTTCGAGAACAACTTCAAGTTTGGAATTATCAATCTGGTTGCTCTGGATAATCGAGTCAAGGTTGGCTATTAAGGCTTCATAGTCGGCATCAAACAGCTGATCGGCCTCGCTGCCGGTACCGGCGGCGCTGGCCCTCGTATCGTAGCGATCACGAGCGCTTTGAATGAACTTCTCGACACTTGACCGTACTTGGGTCGCCTTGTCCAGAACCACCGGATCTGTTGAAGCGATAAAGATTCCTTCATCACTGCTGCCGCCCTGAAGGATAGCATCCGTGTACCACAGCGTTTCATCAAGGAGCGACCACACCTCATTGATATCTTCGGTTGTATCACCCGCCATAATCTCCTCGAACAGCAGGTGGGCCCGGGTAGCAGTAAGTTTAATTTCCATCGCTGCGTCGCCGAGCGGAGCGAGATCGGCACCCACATGCAGCCCTGATTTCCCTACAGAGTTCGCAAGATAAACAGTGCTTACTCCCATCACAATCGTGATAGAAGCAAGCCCAAGAAATGCAGCGGTTAATTTCGTTCTAAGGTTTATTTGGCTCACTGGCTATACTCCTTGTTTATGAAACGTATATGTTACTTTTATAGTTTCGACAAACAAGAATATTTCTTCATAAAGAAAGGGTAAAGGTTCATTTACTCTTTCTTTTGAATCCGTTGGACTTATATATGGGGTATCGAACAACGAGGGGATTGTGGGCAACTGCGTAGATAAGATCGAGGCCCACGCCCCCATATTTACGGTGTAGATTGCGGGTCGCGGGCCTCAAGCTACTGATAATTTACGTCTAGCTATACAGGTTCATAACTCTACTCCGGCTGATCGGCACCATCCACGTCGATGTTCACCAGACCGCTATCTCCGTCACCATTAGTCCCGTTGGGCGCGGCTGCGGGGTTATCGTCTTTGCTGCTGCGCCGTTGCTCTACAACATTGTAGCCCCAATGTTGCAGGTCACGAGAAACCTTAAGACCATAAGTATGCCCGACGATGACTCCGGCGGCTAACTGCAAATATTGGGCCAACGGTTTCACCAGTTCGTTACAGGCGTTGATACTGGCTTCGCGTTGGTATTGGCCGGCATCCCGCGCCTTAATGGTGGCTTGATAGGTCTGAACATTGTCGATGACATCGGCCAGAGCCGGGATAGTAAAGCGCTCTTCCTCGGGGCGGCTTTCTTCTTTGGCGATGTAGGTTTCCATGACCGCCAGCCGCTCTTTTTGATTTTTGGGTGTTAAGATATTGGCCGTTCCCTTTTTGGTGTTAAAACCCCACTCCTTGGCTTTGGCCGGTCGATGGGGAAAGGCAGCATCAATCGTCTTCATCATCGACTCGATCAATCTTTTAGAGCGACGCTCCAGACCGGGAACCGCATCGGCCGCGACCGCCCGTTGGGCTTCACCGGCCGCACCCTTCTTTTCCAATTCAATAATTTGTTGCATCAAATTGCTGATGATAGGCGTAAATATATTCTGTTGTTTGGTGGGAAGCGTTTGTTCGTAAGGCAGGTGCTTCTTACCCAGATCGCTAACGTCCGACCGTTTGACGGCACTTGGAAAGTGGACCTTAAGGACCTCTGGTTATCGACTCGAATATTGACCATAGAGGCAACTCCTATCAAAATGATCTTCTGGAAACAGAATTTGATTAAGGGTGTTAACCTCTCCACTTCATGACATTGAGCACCAACTTGCCTTATATCGGTAGTCTGCCCACATCATTCGCCCGATTTCTCATTCAAACCCACATTATGGTATGCTGTTGGGTATGAGCCAGCGTTATCCTATTCCCGCCGGTGAGTCGCGGGTGGAACTTGTTATCAAAAATTCGGTATTTATCGGGCGGGCGGCTTACAC
>JAGRBZ010000402.1 GCA_020433805.1 Anaerolineae bacterium | reverse complement strand
GATGCTGTGTTCGATCCGCCGCTCACGCAGGACGACTGGCGGATCGCCCAACAGGATGTGCTTAACCAGATGGACGGCAACGTAGCCCGGTTAATCGAGCGAGCGCGGCAGACCGGCTACTATCCCGACCTCGATCCGCCGGCGTTTAATCTGCCGGGTGGGTTGGTTGCCCCCAACGCTGAGGTAACGCTCGATCTCCCCCCAACCCGTACCGGCGAAATCTACTACACGCTCGATGGCACAGACCCCCGTCAGGCGGTCAGTGGCGGGGTAGCACCAACAGCGCTTCGTTATGTGGCTCCGCTAGTCATGACCGCCACAACGCAAGTCAAAGCCCGCCTGCTCGCTAACGGGCAGTGGAGCGCCTTAGCCGAAACCACCTTCCGCGTGGCCGATCAGCCCAGTTCGCTGCAATTCACCGAAATCATGTACAATCCCCCCGAAGGTGGCGACTACGAATTTCTTGAAATGAAGAATAATGGCAACTCGGCCATTGAGCTGGCCAATGCCACTTTTGAAGGCATTCGCTACACTTTTCCGCCCAACACGCCGCCGCTCTTGCCCGGCGAATTTATCGTCCTGGCTCGAAACGCGGCGGCATTTGCCGAAAAGTATCCGGACGCGCCTCTGTTTGGCACCTATCAAGGCCAGCTCTCAAACGATGGCGAAGCGCTTACGTTACACGATTATAAGGGGGAAACCATTCACGCGGTGACGTATGACGATGATCGCGGCTGGCCGGTTAGCCCCGACGGTCGGGGCGACTCGCTGGTGCTGGTCGCTCTCGAAGGCGACCCCGATGATCCCCGCAGTTGGCGGGCCGGCACCCATCTTAACGGCTCACCCGGCGAGGATGATCCGCAAACATTACCGGCCAGTTGGAAGCAATAGATGCGCATCAAACAGTTTAGCCGCTACGAACTCAAATACCTTTTGACCCGTGAGCAGGTCGCCGAATTTGTCGAAATCCTGCCCAACTACGTCAAGCCGGACGACAGCGGCGACGCCCACGGTCGTTACAGCATCACCAGTTTGTACCACGATACCGACGATTATCGGGCCTACTGGGATAAAATTGAAGGGCATAAATTTCGGCGCAAGGTGCGCATTCGGGTCTATGGCGATCAGACGGTTACCCCCGAAACGTCTTGCTTTGTGGAGATCAAGCAGCGAATTAACAAAACGCTGCAAAAAAAGCGTGTGGTTATGGCCTATACTTCCGCTGAGGCCCTGTGCAGCCGGGGCGAGACGGTGCCCGAAGAAGCCGCCATGTCCGAGACGGATCGCGAAATTGTTAGCGAGATCCGCTATCTACAGGCCACGCTCCAACTCCAGCCGGCCTGCGTAGTTAGCTACGATCGGCGGGCCTTCAACGGCAGCGAGTACGAAGACGGTCTACGCATCACCTTCGATACCAATCTTAAAGGGCGCACCCATGATCTCACCCTACTATCAACCGGTCACGCCGTAAACCAATTCTTTGCACCGCCGGAGTGGTGTATTATGGAAATTAAGGTTAATTACCGCGTGCCCTATTGGCTAACCGAAATGATCGGCCGGTACAACTTCACCCTCCGGCGCATCAGCAAATATTGCGCCGCGCTCGAGCGGTCGAAATCGCTATTACAAACACAACGTATCGTTTATTGAGGTTTTTGGATGGATTTTTCAGCTTTTCTCAATGCTCTACAAGATAATACCGATGTCTTCAATACCAGCGACATCATTCTCAGCATCATGTTTAGCTTTCTGCTGGCCCTGATCATTGCCTACGTCTACAAAATTACCTACCGGGGCGTTTCGTACACGCAATCGTATGTGCACACGCTGGTGATGATGGCCATGGTTGTGTCCGTCATTATGCTGGTTATCGGCTCGAACATTGCCCGCGCCTTTTCATTGGTGGGCGCACTGTCGATTATCCGTTTTCGAAATGCGGTTAAGGATACGCGCGATGTCGGCTATATTTTCTTTGCAATGGCTATCGGCATGGCCGCCGGAACCCGCTTTTTTCTGGTGGCGACGATAGCTACTTTGGCTATCAGCTTTGTTATGTGGGGCATGACGACCCTCAATATGTTTGCCAAAGACGTGCGCGAGCAGATCTTGAAAATTCGCGTCGCCCCCGATATGCGCCCGGAAGTGCTGTTCGAGCGGGTGTTCGATCGCTATCTAACGCGCTACAACCTCATCGCCACGGAAACCGTGCAGGCCGGCACCTTAGTTGAGCTGGTCTACGGCATCGAGCTAAAAAATCAGAATGATGCGCCGGATTTGATGCAAGAGTTGAGCAAGTTGAACAACAATAACAAGGTCGCGTTGGTTACGGGCCATCACGAAGTGGATTTGTAATGCCTATAACTTAAATACCCGAGTTCGATAATTAAAGTCGCGTATGTCATTAAGCACCTCTATTTCCGAACTCAGCAAACCCTGATGCAAGGCATCGTTTTCCTTAACAGGTTAAACATGTCCAATTCACTTTGACAGCGAGCCAACTCCCTGATACCATGACCAATTATCCCGCTTGACAAAAAAGATCTGTACAAATCAAACCAACTGTGCTAGAATAAAATCGATTATGTAAAGCACCGTAAAGGATAGAGCTTATGCCGACTCTTGAAGATGGCCGTCAGGCTATAGAACAAGGTAACCTCCAGCAGGCACGCCTTATTTTTGAAGCTATTTTGCAAGAGACGCCGCGTTCGGAAGAAGCCTGGCTGGGCTTGGCTGAGGTATTGACCGATAGCGAAGATAAACGAATTTGCTACGAAAATGCCCTCAAGATCAACAAAAGTAGCCAGGCGGCTAAGGAAGGGTTGCGTAACCTGGAACCGCGATCCAACCCGCTCATCGAGGCGCTTGGGCAGCAGCCCCGTGAAGAAACGCTTGATGATGATATCGATGGCTATGAGGATGAGGATGATGGCAGCCCGGCAGGCGCGGTCGATCCCGATGATGGCCCGCCAACCATAGCATTGATTGCCATCGGCCTGCTGCTGTCGGTTGTTGTATTTGCCATTGGCAGTGGTGCGGTTTTCTTTCTCATCACCTCGATGAATAGTGGATAACCCCAAAGCCCACATGCTCCCCGATTTTCGACTGCGGCAACGGGAATATCTGCTAGAAATCAGCCGGGCTATGAGCGCCCGGCTCGATTTGTCGTCTCTACTTAGTCTTATCCTCAAAAGTGCAACCGAAATTATGGCCGGCCAAACCGGCTTGATCACGCTGCGCATGCCCGACGGCACCTACGCCCCACGGGCCAGCATTGGCTTCCCCGTACAGGCTGTTCCCCTCCTTGAACCTCTCTGGCAAGATCTCGAAGATGACGCCGTTTCTGAAAAAGATATTTCACTGCGCTTAGCTATCGCCTCGCGAGCGGCGGGTATCCCTATGCGCCAGGTGGTGGCTTTGCCGATGGTTATCGGCGAAGAGAAAATAGGCTACATCTTTATTTTTCGTGCTCGCGGAGTCGCCTTTAGTCCCAACGACACACAGGTGCTCCGTGCCTTTGCCGATCAGGCCGCCGTGGCCGTCCACAACGCTCGGCTCTACCAACAGGTCAGCGCCGAGCGCGAACGCCTTAACGCTATCATTCAAAACAGTGGCGATGGGGTAATGATGATCAACGCCTACCGCATCATCCAAATGTGGAATAAAGCGCTCACTAACATGACGGGTATTCCCGCTACGGAGGCCATCGGCCAACCCTGTTACGAAGTTTTAAGTTTACACAGTCATGAAGATCGAAAGATTTTTCATCCTCAAGAAGATGAGCTATACGTTGAAGGCATCCATCACCGCGCCGATGGTTTAAAAACTACGTTGTCAATTAACTATGCACCGCAGCGCAACGAAGACAACGAAATCATACAATATATTGCCAATGTGCGCGACGTGACCCGGCTGCGCGAAGCCGAGGAGATGAAGCGAACGCTGCTGTCGGTGATCTCGCACGAGCTAAAAACGCCGGTCAGCATTATCAAAGGGTACGCCGGTACACTGGCCAGAGAAGATGCCGATTGGGATAAAAAGACGCTTGCCGATGGGCTGTCTGTTATCGAGGAGGAAGCCGACCGGCTCGATCGTCTCATTACCAATCTATTAGAAGCCAGCCGCATGCAGGCCGGCGGCTTCAAGATTAAAGAGAGCTACCTTGATTTGGCCAGTATGGTTCAGAGTGTTGTGAGAAAATTGCAGGCCACAACCGATAAACACACCATTACCGTTGACCTACCTGATGATTTTCCGCCCATTCGTGGCGACCACGACCGGCTGCGCGAGGTGTTGACCAATCTGATCGGCAACGCTATCAAATACAGCCCCGAAGGCGGAACGATTGCGGTTCACGGGACACAGGGCGAAAACAACACCGTGCGCCTCTCCATCCGTGATGAGGGCATCGGCATTCCCCCCGCCGACCACGAGCGTATATTTGATCGATTCTATCGGGTTGATAATCGCCTGGCGCGTCAGACACCGGGTACGGGTTTAGGATTATATCTGGTTAAAACCGTCATCGAGGCACACGGCGGTCGGGCTTGGGTTGAAAGCATTGCCGGTCAGGGCAGCACCTTCTGGATTGAGCTTCCGGCCGAGGCTTAACCTAATCCAAATAAATGCGTGGCACCCGCGCCGCCAAGCGTGTGACGACTTCGTAATTGATCGTCTCCGACCAACACGCCACTTCCTCCACCGTAATTTCTGCCTCCCTTTGTCGCCCAAAAACCACAATCTCGTCATCCTGCGCAACAGCGTCGATGCCACTCACATCGAGCGATGTTTGGTCCATCGACACCATCCCAATCACCCTGGCCCGTTTGCCGCCAACTAACATTTCGCCCCGGTTGGAACAGAGGCGGGCGTAGCCGTCGCCATAGCCGATAGGGGCCAACGCCACGGCTGTAGGCTGCGGCGCTAAAAATGTTCGCCCATACCCGACCGATGCGCCGGTGGGCAATACGCGCAGTCGTGCTACACGCGTTTTAAGCGTCATCGCCGGCTGCAAATCAACCGGCAAGTCCATACGTGTTGAGGGCGCAAGGCCATACATAGCGATGCCCAAGCGTACCAAATGGTGATGTGTCTCCGGCAGTTGCAGTCCGGCGGCGCTATTCGCTAAATGATGCAGCGGAATTTCGATGTCGGCAGACTCGATGGCGCGCATAACATCCTGGTAAACATTCAATTGCTTCTGGCTAAAAGCCGGATCGGGATCGTCGGCGGTGGCTAGATGGGAGAAAATGCCTTCGAGTTGCAGCGGCGGGCAATCGGCCAGCATTTTGGCAAAATCAACAACCTCTTCCGGCAGCAGTCCCAGACGCCCCATGCCGGTGTCAATTTTTAGGTGAACTGGAAATTTTCGACTTAATTGGCCGGCCTTTGCCGCCAGTGCTGCCGCGGTGGCTGGTGTTGTAACGGCTGGGGTTAAATTATTTTCAACCACCAGCTCGGCCTGACCCGGCGGACAGTAACCAAGCACCAGCATTCGCGCTTCGATTCCAGCCTGTCGCAAGGCAACCCCTTCCTCCACACGATTGACCGCCAGCCATTCCGCGCCGGCGTCTAGCGCGGTTCTGGCAACGGGTACCGCACCATGCCCGTAAGCATTGGCTTTAACCACGGCCATAATCCCCACCGCAGGCTGGATATGCTTTTTAACGGCTTGGACATTGTGCCTAATAGCTTTTAGATCGATTTCAGCCCAGGTTAAATATCTGTCGAGTGTCGTGTTATCTGCCATACGCAGCTTGTCCTCCTCCTCAATGGTAAACTTTTTATCGATTTCCCGCGATTTGACCAGGTATAAACCTGGTCAATTGACTAGTGCAAATCTACAGCTTATGCGTTATGATATTCCCATTGTTGGCTGTGACGTTTTTCACAATAAGTACATTACTTAAAAACTGAAACGTGCGACATCTTTTAGATTTCTCAACGCTTTATTTTTCACTCCTTTAACGACGGCTATAGTTTCGCACAAAGTACGGAGATACTTCTCACGTACCGATACAAAACTTTTACGCGGTCTCGACTCCCGTTTGTCTCATCATCACCAAGTCTTACTTTTTGACAATTAAATATCTATTGTAGACAAAGTTGTTAACGTTAACAACATCAAGGTTATCGACTGATATTCCGGCCACACCAATGTGTAATTTGGGGATAACAGCCATCGCCATCCGGCGATTTCGCTGATGAAAGCGCTTGTCACAATACAACGATGTTCATGAAGCGCTTTATAAGAGTAGGTTATGGATAACATCTATTGTTAATATTATAAAAAAGGGTGGTACTTCTCAGTATAACATAGATAAATTCAAATTTCACAGGGGAACTTTTTAGGTATCTAACGGGTAAACAATTTCTACTTAGAAGCACTATACAAAGGAGTATAACAATGAACGACCAAAAGTTAGGTAATCCGGCAGTAGTAGGTTTGGCAGCGTTTGGCTTAACGACATTAATGTTACAATTCCATAACGTGGGCTGGGCCGGTGTTGGGCCGGTAATTTGGTTAGGGCTTATCTTTGGCGGCACGGCGCAGTTAATTGCCGGCCTACAAGAAATGAAAACCGGTAACAATTTTGGTTACAGTGCCTTTACCGCTTACGGTGCCTTCTGGATTGCCTTAGGATTAATCTTTATCGGTAACCACTTTGGCGTATTTGCCTCTAGTGGAACCGATGTAGGTTGGTTCTTAGTCGCCTGGACACTCTATACGGTCATTATGTGGATTGGCTCGATGCGGACCAACGGCGTTCTGGCGTTCACCTTCTCGACTTTGCTGGCCGGCTTTATCCTGCTCGATTTGGCGCACTTCGGCTTCCCCGAACTGACCGTCATTGCCGGATACGACTTAATCGTTTGTGCCTTAGGTGCCTGGTACGTAATGGCCCACATTATCTTTCAAGACCTATGGGGCTACGATGTCCTTCCGGTTGGGAAAGCCTGGATTGAACCATCGAGAATCAACGTACCGTTCAGACCGCTTGTTCCCTACTTCTGGTAAAAGGTAATTCGCGTAATTTACTCTCCTACGTTCAAGCCCCGGCCGCCCGCCGGGGCTTTTTTGTGGTTTCCAACCACCGCTCGCCGCAAATCACCGCGCAACTTTGACAAATATCGTATACGATTTTATATTTAGCTGCGTATTTGTATACGATAGTGAACCCTGTTGTCGGGCTTAACGCCAATGACCACCAAAACATCGATCAACACCGCCGAACGCCTGGCCGACGCCCTCCGCGCCGACATCCTGCAAGGCCGGCTCAAAAGCAACCAACCCCTGCGCCAGGACGATCTGGCCGCGCGATTTCGTGTCAGCAAAATCCCGGTGCGCGAGGCGCTGTATCAGCTCAAGGCCGAGGGACTGGTGACCTTCATTCCCAATCGTGGTGCCGCGGTCTCGGAGCTGTCGCCGCGTGAGGTGGACGAAATTTATACGATGCGCATCGCGCTGGAGACCGTGGCCCTCCAGCGAGCGATGCCCCATCTAACCATCGCCAATTTGAACCAGGCCGACGACATCCTTAAGGCCATCGACCACGAGCAGAACATCACCCGCTGGGGCGAACTTAACTGGGAGTTCCACGCCACCCTCTACGCCCCGGCCGATATGCCCCGCCTGCTGGAGTGGGTTCACACCCTGCACGTCAACGTGGCCCGCTACCTGGTCATCTACCTGGCCGGTCTCGATTACCAGACCGCCTCGCAGCACGAGCACCGCCAACTGGTCGATGCCTGCCGCCACGGGGACGTCGACCGGGCGACCG
>JAGRBZ010000401.1 GCA_020433805.1 Anaerolineae bacterium | reverse complement strand
AGCGAAAACGGCACCGGCGTAGCGCCTAATTTGCCTTGCCCCAAATAGGTAAACGACGCCGGATAGCCCCGGGCGGCCTGATCACCCAACAAAACATAGGCAATGCCGCGATAGAACGCAAACGTTCCCAACGTGACCACGAGCGACGGCAGTCTCACGCGAGCAACCAAATAGCCGTTTAGAAAACCGGCCAGCCCACCTAAAACCAGCGCCGCCCCGGCTGCGGCCCAGATGTTCCAGCCATTGTTGAACAGCCAGCCCATAAACGAGGCGCACATCCCCAGTGTTGAGGCAACTGACAAATCGATATTGCCGGTGATGATAATAAAGACCATCGGCAGCATCATAAGCCCTAGCTCCATAAAGTCGGAGGCGGTACGGAAGAGGTTGTTGGCCTGTAAGAAAAAGGGCGACAGGATGGTGTTAATGATGCTAACGACAATAATCAGCGCAACGAGCAGCCACTCCCAGCGCAAAAAGGTTGTGGCTAATGAGCGTTGTGGCGGTTGAAAGGTAACGACTTTCTGCGAACTGTTGGTCGGGGTCGTCATGCCGTTTTCCTCCCGGACAGCGTTTGTTGTAAGCGACGCAAAATCATCGAATCGACGATGACGGCCAGCAGAATAAGCGATCCCTGCGCTGCAAGCTGCCAGAAGGGCGATATGCGCACCAGGGTTAGCGCGTTGTTTATGATGCCGAGCAGTAAAGCGCCCAACAACACGCCCGAAACCGTGCCGCTCCCACCAAAAATATTAACGCCGCCCACCACGGCCGCCGCCACCGTTTGCAGCTCGAAACCGAGCGCGGTGTTGGTTTGCGCCGCCTCAAAGCGAGACGCCCACAGCACTCCCGCCAGTCCACACAACAAGCCGGAAATCACATAGACCATAAAAATCGTGCGCTGCACGCGAATACCGGCCACCTGCGCCGCAGCGGGATTGCTGCCGACGGCGTAAATATCGCGACCGGGTCGGGTATAATTGAGAAAATAATAAATAATGGCGGCGATAACTACCGCAAATATTACCAGATTGGGCAAGCCAAAGGGTGTTCCTTTCGCCAGCAGTTTAAAGCTCTGCGGCATCTCGAAAGCGTTGACCCACGTACCCTGACTGTATAAAAAAACCGCGCCGCGATAGACGCTCAACGTGCCCAACGTAGCAATGATCGGCGGCACGCCACCAACCGTTATAATGAAGCCGTTGAAACAGCCCAACGCACAGCCGATGAGCATCCCCAGCAGTACCGCCAGCCACGGCGACATCTCAGGATGTTCGAGGAGTACAAACGAGACCATCATCGCCACCAAACCAATCATCGAGCCAACTGACAAATCGATACCCCGGGTGATGATGACCATTGTCTGGGCCAGCGCCACAATAGCCAAGATGGAGATATTGAGGAGGATGTCTTCAAAATTATCCAGCGTTAAAAAATTAGGGCTGCGCAGGCTAACGAGTATCATCAGCAGCACAATAAAAACCGTGATCCCGACTTCGCGAAAGCGTGCCAGCGTGAGAAAAATCGATTGACCGGAGGTGTCAGAGGGTTGGGTTGTCACTTTAAACTTGCTCCACGGCTTGCGTTGCTGCAAGCATAATTTTTTCCTGGGTGGCTTCGGTTCGGCTAAATTGACCGGTTAGGCGGCCTTCGCGCATAACCAAGATGCGGTCGCTCATCCCCAAAATTTCGGGCAGTTCGGAGGATATCATCAAGATAGCCATACCCTGAGAGGCCAGTTGGCTCATCAACCCGTGGACGGCGGCTTTGGTGCCAACGTCAATGCCGCGCGTCGGCTCGTCCAAAATGAGGATACGCGGCTTAGTGGCCAACCATTTGGCCAGCACCACCTTCTGTTGATTGCCACCCGACAGCTCACGTACTCGCTGCCACAGTCCGGCGGCTTTGACCTCCATCTGGGTAGCTGCCTCGGTAGCCGACTGCTGTTCTTGGCCGGTGTCCAGCCAGCCCTGGCTGGCAAACTCCGATAAGATAGGCAGGGTGATGTTGTGTGAAATATGCATCGGCAAAACCAGACCGTGGTGCTGTCGATCTTCGGGGACGTAGGCCAACCCTAACCGCATGGCCTGCTGAGGGCTGTTGATGGTGACCGGCTGACCATTGATGATGACTCTGCCGCCGGTAATGGCGTCGACACCAAAGATAGCGCGGGCGACGTCGGTGCGCCCGGCTCCAACCAGACCGGCCATGCCCAAAATCTCGCCCTGCCGCAGCGTGAAAGAGACATCTTGAAAGGCACCATCGCGGCTCAAGCATTCCACTTGCAGCACGATGTCGCCGGCTTCAACATCCAATTTGGGGAAGAGGTCGGACAGTTGGCGGCCAACCATCATCTGGATAAGGCTTTCGGTGGTGACTTCGGAAATAAGCTTGGTATCGACGTAGGCACCATCGCGCAGTACTGTTACCCGATCAGCCAGTTCAAACAGTTCTTCCAGCCGGTGCGAGATAAATACAATTGCTGTTCCGGCGTCGCGTAGCTGATTGACAATGCGAAACAGATCATCGACCTCGGCTAAGGTAAGGGAAGACGTTGGCTCGTCCATAATCAAAATCTTGGCCTGAACTGACAGGGCGCGGGCAATCTCAACCATCTGCTGCTGGGCAACACTGAGATTGCGCGCTTTGGTGCGAGGGTCAAGATGAACGCCCAGCGAATTAAGCAGCTCGCTGGCGGCGTGATACATCTGCGACCAGGCTACCTGACCTCCGGCACGGGTCGGCTGGCGGCCCACAAAAATATTTTCGGCTATATCGAGATCGGGAAAAAGGCTCGGCTCTTGGTAGATGGCGGCGATGCCCTGCCGTTGCGAGGCCCGCGGATCATCAAACTTCACCGGCTCGCCGTAGAGGACAATGTCACCATCATCGGGTTGGTGAACGCCGGTTATAATTTTGATCAGCGTCGATTTGCCGGCTCCATTCTCACCCAAGAGCGCGTGGACTTCACCGGGGTAAAGATCAAACGCAACACCTTGCAAGGCCCGGACACCGGCAAAATTTTTGTAAATATTCGACATTGAAAGAATATGATCAGCCATAGATCGTGTACCTAATTTAGATTATGGGTTGTTCGTTGGCGAGTTGGTTGGTTCGTTCAGTTGACAAATTAAATGATAACGACTTCGACACCACGTTGACGCACCTGCTGTATTAAAGCTGGGTGGGCATTGTTGTCGGTAATAAGCGTAGAAACCTGATTGAGATGAGCAAAAGTGATGGCCGCAGCCCGTCCCCACTTGCGCGAGTCGATGACGCCGATGACCTGCTGGCAGCGTTCGACCATAAGCCGTTTCATCGCCACTTCTTGAACGTTGACGTCGGTTAAACCCGATTCGACCGTTATTCCGCGCGCACCAAAGAAACCAAGGCGCACGTTCATCCGTTCAAGCACACTATTTTCAACATCGCCAATCAATGATAACGAAACGTGTCTCAGGTGCGTTCCCGGCATAATCACCTGAATCTGCGGCGCATCAAGCAGACTCATCGCGGCCTTAAGACTGTTCGTAATGACCGTCAGTTCGGAAAACGATTTTATGTAGGGGATGATGGCTTGCGCTGTGGTACTGGCATCGATGATAATGGTGTCGCCATTCTCTACCATTCGGGCAGCGGCTTGACCAATACGCACCTTTTGAGCGGCTTGCTGCTGCTGACGAATGTCGAAAGAGTACTCCGGCATAACAGTTGTGGCTAAAGCACGCCCGCGCGTGCGCAACAACAGACCTTGCTCACTGAGGGCTTGCAAATCTTGCCGGATGGTTACCGCTGAAACATCGAAACGGGCGCTTAGGTCGTCAACAGAAAGTTGACCGGCTTCTTCAACCGCCGCTACAATCTGTTGCCTACGTTCCGCCAGACGATGCTGTTTGCCCAAGAAATCACTCCGCCGTGAATTTCAAAAAGTTTCTAAGTTTGCAAAATGGGAATGGTTTCGTAAGAAATCGAAACAATTATACGCTATAAAAAGAGGGTTGACAAACACCTGTCTTATTCATGGTTTTGTTGTCGCAGTTCTGTCGATGAAACATCAACCCGAAATTCTCGCTCGGTCGTGCCGTCGAAAAGATCGTGGAATTCAAACGGCAGATTGAGGTCGCGCCACGTTAAGAATCGGTCGTTTTTTAATCGACCGGCTACAAAAAAGCGACAACCGGCTATACGGATCTGCTCAAAAGCAGCCGTCATCTCAGCCGGATCGTGGTTGTAAAAACGGGGTTCGATCAAACGGGTGGCCGTATCGTAGCCCACTACGAAAACCGTATTGGGAAAAATGGCAGCCTTTTCCTTAAAGAGGGGAGCACCGGTATAAACAAGTGGCGCGTAGTCGAGAAACTGAGATCCCCGGCGCAGCGCTTCAGCCGACGCAATGGCAGGCTTGTCAGCATTGAGCAGCGGTAATTCAAAGTAAAGTGATCGACCCAGTTTTTGGGCTGCCACTTCGACCATTTGGCGATGGCCCTGATGCAGCGGATTAAACGACCCGGACAGCATCACAACCTGTTTGATAGGTTCGTTGGCGATGAGTTGGCCGTCCGGTGAAAGCGTAACGGTTTGGAGAGATCGCGCCAGGAGTTGATCCAGCAAGGCAACCGGCTCTCGATTTTCGAGGATAGCTTCTTCAGTGGATAAGGAGAAAGGTAGCGTATCATCAACGCCACAGGCTGCTGCTACAGCCTGCAAAATCAAACGGCTGACAAGTTGTTCTTCTTCATCACGGTCACGCAAGCCTTTGGTCAGCGCTAAATTCAACGTTATTAAGTGCGTAGCTGTGTAAGCGGCCACCCAACAATGATGATCACCACGCTTCGTACGGTCGGTCGCGATCGTGGCCGTACAGCCGATACCGGCGAGCGGTGTGCTGTCATCAGCCAACGCCTGCGCCCGTTGGTAAGCTGCAGACGCCATAGCAACCGCCACCCCGCGTGAAACAACCTTTTCGGCTTCGAAATGAATGCAATCTTGTAATGAAGCAGCCGCGTAGCGGTCGGTCGCTTCGAGTATGGTACGCGACGAGCCACCGACGCTATGGAGCCAGCCCAGAGCGAACGCGCCGGCCCCGGCAAACTCAAGAACGATTTTTGTAGGCGTGTTGTGGATCGTTTGAACAACAGCCGTAATATCCGCTGGGACGACCGTCACACCAACTCCCTACACTTTAGGTTTGGCCTTAGCTTTAGATTTGACCTTTTCTTTGGCTTGCGCTTTCTTTTCGGCCTTTGCTTTGGCCTTCTCTTCTTCGTATTCGGCAATCATCTTTTGAATATCTTCGGCTGCCTGGTCGAGTTCATCCTGCATTTCTTTGACAGACACTTTCGTTACAGCGCGACATGCCGGACATACGGCCTGATAATGGCTTGGCTTCTTCTTCTTCAACTTATGGAGTTCAAACCCGACAAAGACCGGATCTAACTCAGAATGACGTTTGCATTTAAAGCAGGTAACTATCACAGCCCACCGTCCTTTAAGAAGTTAAAACGTCATTGTACCGGAGCCGTTGAAGTTCGTCAATTAAAACAAAATTTTCAAAAAATGGTGTAATAGAAAGTTCGCAATGCAATTTTTTTGACAAGCCCTGATGGTTGGCCTATAATATTAAAAGTTGTGCAAAACTGTTACAATTTAGGTAAAAAATATATAAAATCAAGATATTTTACATACTTCGCACAACTCTATTCCCCACGATGCCAATTAATATAATAATAAAGAAAGGGTTTAATTAATCATGCTCAACAAAATTAAATCAGCAGTGAAAGCAACCTTCCCGGCACCCGAAGTTCAAGCCCATTGCGATGGCCCATGTGGTGTCTACGATCCTGCCTCGGCCCGTATTGCGGCTGAAGCAGCACTGTCGATGACGAAGAAAATTTTGGCACTCGAAACACCGGCCCCCGGCAACAAAGAAGCGATGGTGGCTTATCACAACACGCTATCCCGCTACGTAGCTATTAAAGAAGAACAAGCCCATATAGCCAAAGAAGAATTGCTCGTTTTGTGGACAGACTACTTTAAGCCGCAGCATCTGGAAGCCTATCCTGACCTGCATGACACCTTCTGGAAAGCAGCCAAACTGTGCTCGGCCACAAAAGTTGGCGTTAGCTTGGAAGATGCCACCGCGCTGATGGATGCTATCGAGAACATTCACAACATTTTCTGGGCTACCAAGAATCGCGACGTCACCTACTACACGGCTTCGTAAATACCCAACTTTGCGTTTTGATAAAAAGGGGCGGCAACTGCCGCTCCTTTTTGCATTATCCGGCACCCTCTTGTAAACGTTTACAATGAATAAAAACCTGAAAACGGGCGGTTTACGCGAGTTTGTATTATGGTTAGTTCGCCGCCGCCAGCGCTTTCGTGTTAGCGGTAACTCCATGCAGCCTTTGCTTCAGCCGGGAGAAGAAGTCTTAATCAATCCCGCCGCCTACCTTTACACAGCACCGCAACCCGGCGATATTGTTGTAGTGATACACCCTTATCAACCTGGGCTGCGCATGATCAAACGATTAACTGCCATAGGTGATGGCCATCGCTACTTTGTTGAGGGTGACAACCCGGCCGAAAGCACCGACAGTCGCAGTTTTGGCCCGGTTGGGCTTGAGCACATTGTGGGGCAGGTTACTAGCCGATTCTAAGCTCTCAACCTTCTTTTTTGGGGCGTTATGTTGATCACGATGAAGTGATTAATTATTGACAATAATATATGATCCCATTAAAATGCATCTACTGGCTAGAGAACCAATGCCACAAAAATCTGCATTCGTAACGAATGGAATTCCTTAGGAGGTTATATTTAATGACACATTATATCACGACCCTATGCACCCGAGAAGGCGACTGCGTAGAAGTATGCCCTGTCGACTGCATTATCCCCGGCCCCAAAGGTGATGCTGATTGGGGCGCTTATTTCTATATTGATCCCGACACCTGCATCGACTGCGGTGCTTGTGTTCCCGTTTGCCCCCCCGAAGCTATTTTCCCGGAAGAAGATTTGCCGGAAGAGCATGAAGGCGACTCAGAAATGAACATCAAGTATTTCTCTGAAGGTCCCGGCTATTGGGATTATGACCTTGACGAAGAACGGGCCTAACGGTTAACGCTCCTGTTCAAAAATCACCTCACCGTCGAGACCTACCGGATACAAAGCATATCGCTCATTGATATGTTTCACCGTGTCTAGCTTGCCCAATACACTTTTTGACTGACGTTGAGAAGCGGCCCCGTTCCCTCTGCTGGCCGCTTTTTAATTTGTATAAAGCATTATTATTGTGTAGTAAAGTGACCAACTCTATCCTGCCGAAGTTACACGTAACCTTCTCAATGCAGATACCTTTTTGAGAGAGAGGTCTGGTCACGAAGTTATAAAACCTATCAATCTTTTAGTTCAACGGAGAAAAATCATGGAATACCGTATTGAAAGTGACACTATGGGTGAAATTCAGGTGCCGGCAGATCGTTACTACGGCGCCCAAACGGCTCGATCACTCATGAACTTTAAAATCGGAGGCGACCGCTTCCCACGAGAGATGATTCGGGCGTTAGGTATTCTGAAAAAAGCAGCCGCGATGACCAATAAAAAGCTGGGCACTTTGCCGGCCGAAAAAGCCGATCTCATTGTGCAAGCTGCTGACGAGGTTATTGAAGGCAAGCTTGACGACCATTTTCCGCTCGTCGTTTGGCAAACCGGTAGCGGCACCCAAACCAACATGAACTCAAATGAGGTTATCGCTAACCGGGCTATTGAAATTGCCGGTGGTGAG
>JAGRBZ010000400.1 GCA_020433805.1 Anaerolineae bacterium | reverse complement strand
GATTTTTTTTTTTTTTTTGTTGATTACTCCTAACGATTACATAGCGCGATTTATGGTAGTGTACCATCCTCACCCCTTTTTACCAACCCATCGAGCGAGCAACCCCAACCCCAACATCGTCACAATAATGCCTACGGTGGTATCGGCCAGCCGGATAGCCTGCTGCATCGCGGCCACGTCGATGGCGTTTGATCCGCCGCTCAGACTGTAAACTCCGCGTTTGGTCAACGTAATGTCCAACGCGCCGGCCATCGCGCTCATGGTCCAACCGGCGTTGGGGCTGTCGGTGCGGTCGTGCTGATCGAGCATCACTTGGGCCGTGTGGCGGCTGTTGCGCCCGTTGAGGCGGACAGCCCCGACCAGCGCCCAGCCGGTTAAGCGCGCCGGTAGCCAGTTGAGCGCATCATCGAGCCGCGCTGCAAATTTACCCAACTGCTCAAACTCCGGGGTGCGATAGCCCCACATGGCGTCGTTGGTGTTGGTGAAGCGATAGGCCCATGCCGCCGGTAGCCCGCCCAGGCTGTAGGCCATCAGCGGTGCGGTGACGCTGTCGGTGATATTCTCGGCCAGCGACTCGATGGCCGCACCGGCCACTTCCTCGGCGCTGAGTTGGCTTGTGTCGCGGCTGACCAAATGCCAGCTTGTTAGCCGTCGGGCTTCCGGGAGATCGTTTTGGGCCAAAGCCTGGCTGACCGCCAGTACGCTTTGGCGCAGGTTGCGGTAGGCGAAGATAGATGTTAAAGCAAGGACGGAGAGGAGGGAATGGAGAATGGTAATTGGTAATTGGTAATTAGAGATTGGAGATTGGAGATTGGAGACTGGAGACTGGAGACTGGAGACTGGAGATTGGGGGTTGGGGATTGACGGGGGGCGAGTGTTCCGCAAACCAAGCTGTCGTCCACCCTTGATCCCTCCAAAGGGAGGAGTTTGACCTTTTTCTCCCCCCTTTGGAGGGCCGGGGGGGCGTAACTTTGTGGTGGTGCGATTAAATAACCGTTGGATCAGGTGCCAGGGTAAGGAGAAGGTAGCGATGCCCAGGAGAGTCCAGGCGGCACCGAACCAAAAGCGATGGTTTTTGGGCGCAATACGGCGGCCCCAACTGAGCCAGTTGCCCATGAGAACCACCGGATGAAATCGATTCGGCGGATCGCCGAAAAGTAAATCGAGGCCGAGGGCAAAGAGAATAGTTTGTAGTCGTTCCATAGTGGTTTTTTACACGTTTTTGTCGTTCAACGGCATTACGTTCCAATTTTTCCAACGAATCCTATAAGACTCGCTAATTCTTTCAAATACTTTCCGATGATTCAATAGAAAATCGTCAATGGCTAAAAAATTTTCCGCGAATCCAATAGGAAATCGGGAGTCGCTTCCAATTTTTCCAACGGATCTTACAAGACTCGCCAATTCTTTCAAATACTTTGGCAGAATCCTATAGGATTCTGCCGATTCTTTTTTAGAGGTTGGCCGAATCCTATAAGAAATCGGTGATCCCTAAAAAGGGTGTGGCCGAATCCAATAGGAAAACGGGGATCCCTGGAAAGGGGATGGCCGAATCCTATAAGAAATCGGTGATCCCTGAAAAGGGGATGGCCGAATCCAATAGGAAAACGGGGATCCCTGAAAAGAGTATGGCCGAATCCTATAGAAATTGCCCGATCTTTTTCTCACCTTGACCCGAATCCAATGGACTCCCCCGGATTTTTTTCGACGCCCCCACCGAGTCGAATACAAATCGTCCGATTCTTTTATGACTTACGCAGTTGGCATGTCATTTCGAGGAGGAACGACGAGAAATCCCTGAGAACGATGTTTACAAGCAGAGGCCGCAGGGATTTCTCGGCCTTCGGCTACGAAATGACATCAGCAGGTGTCAACTGCGTAACTCCTATCTTTATCACACCCCCACCAAGTCGAATACAAAAGAGCGGATTCTTTATCACGCACTCGCTTAAAGCACCCCCCAAATCACATGCCACACAACATCGACCCAGAAATGGATGCCGACCGCGGCCAGAAAACCGTGTTTCTTGAAATAGTGCGCCGCAAAAAGAGAGAGCACCCCGTTGAGGAGCATAATCTCCAGTAGCAGAACCGGTGGAACTGCACTGATTTCGGTTATGCCAAAGAGTACCATCGCCGACGGTATATGACCTAAGGCAAATGCCAGCGCCGAAAAGAGTGCCACAATCCAAAAAACCGGCTCTTGCCACCGTTTCCTCAAAATGATGAACGCAATGAGCCATACCCAAAAAGGGATAAAGAAGAGGCGAAAGATGATCTCTTCCCCAATGGCCGCAATGGCTGAAACAATGATCGATGTGGGAAAGGGCGGATGCGGCACCGGGCCAAGGGTATGAAATTGGCTCAAAAGCAGATCGACGACAATAAAAAATAGCCCGATCCCGATGCCAACGACAGCAGGTAGCAAAAATCTTTGTTGGTTAGATACGCTATCATCCCAAAGATCTGAAAATCCAAGTTTTTGAGAGAGCTTTAGACCGATGAACCCCAACCCTCCGTACAGCAGCAGGGCCGTAACGGCGTTGACCAGCGCGATAACCGGCTTCGATAGAGGGATTTCTTGATCCGGTAATGCAAAATCGCCCTGCGGCAGGAAGGCATTAATCGCCGTTAAGATACTGAGAACGACGACCAGGGCGATATAGATTTTAACGGATGGGGATAGACGTTTCATCGATAGGGTTTTCGTGGAACTACTCAGCTCATTTTAGCGGTTCCGTCAATTGCCCAAATCTCATGAACTGTAAACGGCACTTCTACCAGCAGTAACGGCTTTACGCCTTCTTGATACCCTGTTGGCGTCGGCTGGGCCGGTATCTCTTCCATTTCATGTTGTCCAAAGTAGAGATTGCCCACGCCTAAACAAATGGCGTAAACCATCAGCAGGACAAAAAAGCCAATTACAAGAAGTTTGGTCAGTGGTTTTTTAGCGGATACTTTAGGCGAATTTGTATTTTCAGTGGTCATTATCTGTTTCCAGGCATCTTTAGAGTTATTCCCAATAAGAATGGAAAGAATTGGGACGCACATGAACGCTGATTTTCGCAGATGAATATGAAAAATCAGCGTTTATCTGCGAAAATCTGCGTCCAAAAAAGCGACTGGTTCTTACGTAGCTTATTCGGGAACAAGGCTTATTATAATTTGAGTGTAATGTGAGAGAAAAGTTTAGTGGCCTAACACAGTTAGCTCTCTCCCCACACAATCTTGTTGAGCGCCGCCATATCGATATGCTCCCGCACGTGATCAGCCAGTCGATTGTAGGCCCGCTGGCGGTCGAACAGTGAACCGTCGCCCTGCCAGCCGAGGTGGCGCAGCCAGGCGTGACGCAGCGCGTCGTTGTCGAACAGGCCGTGCAGGTAGGTGCCCCACACCCGCCCGTTGGCCGCAATCGCGCCATCGGCATGGCCGCCGTTGGTGGTGATGATGCGGCACAGCGGCGAAATGGCCGGGTCGATCATCTCGCTGCGCCCCATATGAATCTCATAGCCGTGGATCGGACTGCCGTTTAAATTAGCCAGTGGCCCTGATGCAGCCGATAATGTGGCTTGCACCTGCACCGTCCGTTTGTCGCCGGCAAAGGTTGTGGCGATAGGCAGTAAGGCCAACCCCGTGGCCCTTGAACCGGGTGGTGCCTCGGAGCCGTCGGGATCATAAAGCGATGCCCCCAATATCTGATAACCGCCGCAGATGCCGACCACTTCGGTGCCGGATTGGGCCATCGTTCTTATATGATCGGCCAGGCCGGTTTCGTTGAGCCAATCCAAATCGGCCAGGGTCATCTTGGTGCCCGGCAGAATAATCGCATCCGGTTGGCCCAAATCGCTCAAGCGCTCAACAAAGCGGATGGTGACGCTGGCCTCATTTATGAGCGGATCGAAATCATCAAAGTTGGAGATACGCGGCAGGCGGATAACGGCAATATCGATGACCTTGCTGCCCGCTGTGACGGCTGATCGTCCGACCTCATCCAGCGCCACCGAGTCCTCGGCGGCGATGCCGATGTCGGGCAGGTAGGGGATGACGCCCAGGGTTGGCGTATTGTAGGCCCGCTCTTGCAGCATCTGTAGGCCGTCGCCTAGCAGGCTGGTATCGCCGCGAAATTTGTTGATGAGAAAGCCTCTGATCAGCTCTCGCTCTTCCGGTTCGAGCAGCACCATTGTGCCGACCAGCGCCGCGAAAACGCCGCCCCGGTCGATGTCACCGGCCAACAACACCGGCGATTGCGCGTGTCGCGCTACCCGCATATTGACGATATCGCCCTCTTTGAGGTTGATCTCCGCCGGACTGCCGGCCCCTTCCATAATAATCAGATCGTAGCGCTCGCGGAGTCGATCCAAAGCCGCCGCAACATGCTCCCATAGATAGTGCTTGAGGCTAAGCCAATTACCGGCCTCGATGTGGGTGTGGTGCTTGCCGTTGAGCACCACCTGGCTGCGGCCATAGCCCTCCGGCTTGAGCAGCACCGGGTTCATATCGACATGCGCCGCCACCCCGGCAGCCTCGGCCTGAGCGATAGTTGCCCGACCGATTTCATGCCCTTCCGGGGTTACACCGGCGTTGAGAGCCATATTTTGGGCCTTGAATGGAGCCACCCGATAGCCTTCTTGGGCAAAAATGCGGCACAGCGCGGTCACTAAAATCGATTTGCCCGCGTTGGAGTGGGTGCCCAAAATCATCAATGTTTTAGCCGTCATAAACTCCTCCGGCATGCGTTTACAAAATTCAAGGCCACCTCCGGGGTGTGGGCAAAGTGTAGGTGCACGTATGAGGCGATGAGATTGCCGTTAGCGTACCCGTCCGGGCGCGGTGCGACAGCCCCTCGACGAGGTTGAATAGACCAGGCCGGGGCGGCGCTGTCGGTTTGCCAACTGCTCCAATGAAACTCGTGGCCACGGGTGGTTTGGCCTTGCGGTAGTAGAAAATTTCCGGTGGGCGACTCGACTTCGCGGTAACCCAGGCTCCGCAGGCGCGACTCCATACGGGTCAGGCCGGGCACAAGGCCGACCATTGTGTGCTGCTGCCCTTCCAGGTCGATAATCGCTTCGGTGAGTACCATAAAGCCGCCGCACTCGGCATAAATAGGGATGCCCGCAGCGTGCGCCTTACGGATCGAGGCTAGTAGCGAGGTGTTGGCCGCCAACTGTGCGGCGTGCATTTCGGGAAAGCCGCCGCCCAGATAAAGCCCCTGAATGTTGGGCGGCAGGGTCGCGTCGCGCAGCGGGCTGAAAAAGACAATCTCGGCTCCGGCTTCGCGCAGTAAATCGAGGTTGTCTTCATAGTAAAAGCTAAAGGCCGCATCTCGCGCCACGGCGATGGTCGGGGTGGCGGTAGGTGAGGCATCCTCCATAGTAATAATTGTCGCCTTCGCTGTTGATCGCGGGGCGATGGTACAGGCGGCGATAATGGCCTCGATATCAAAATAACGGTCGATGAGATCGGCAGTGTTGTTGATGAAGGCAGTTAGCTCGCCGCGCTCATCGGTCGGCACCAAACCAAGATGGCGTTCCGGGATGTGTAGGTTGGCCTCTTTGGGCAGCCAGCCTAACACGGGCGTTGATGTGACCTGGGCGATGGCCTGTTTTAGACCCTGATAGTGATTCTCCGATCCGCAGCGGTTGAGGATGAAACCGGCCAGCTTCAGCCGGGGATCGAAATTGGTGTAGCCGGTGACGAGCGCACCGACCGAGCGGGCCATCTTGCCGACATCGAGCACCAGCAGCACCGGCGCATCAACCAACTTGGCGATTTGAGCGCTGCTGCCTTCCTCAGTTTCGTAGCTGAAGCCATCGAACACGCCCATCACGCCTTCGATGAGGGCCAGATCGGCTTGTTGCGTAGCGTTGTGAAAAAGGGTCATCGCCCGCCGGGGCGGAACCATCCAGGTATCGATATTGCGACAGGGGCGACCGGCGGCCAAACTGTGATAGGTGGGGTCGATATAATCCGGCCCGGCTTTGAAGGGCTGGATGTGCAGGCCGCGCCGCCGTAAAGCGGCAATGAGGCCCATCGTAATGGTAGTTTTACCGACACCCGAACTGGTACCGGCGATGAGGATTTTTTTCAACACGCGTTTGATGCCAACTTATAACAATCGTTTTGCGGGGAGAATTCTCCGTAGAAAAGAAAGATAATCACTTCTTGCTCCGGGTCGTAACTTTGGACGATCTGTTCCATTTCGTTGTCGTCCCACATCTGCCCTTTGGCTGATGACAGATAGTAAAAACGAACCGTGTTCACGGAAAAGCGACGTAGATCGATTACCACCACACCACGACCTTTTGTCGCAAAGCCTTCGCGGCCCACACGGAACATCTCTTGGGCGATTTGCGGATCGTTGAGGTAATCTTCGATGTAATCTTTCAAAGCAGGTGCTTTCTCCAATAGCTGTTGAACCATGGTTTCCTCCTGTAGGGTAAGAGAGGTTTATCCCTTACTCTCTACTTCCTCCAGTCTTTATTCCTTTTCCTGGGGTCAAATTTACTCCAAAGCCGTGAAATCACCAAATTTTTCGCATTTTTGTGGTGCGCTCTAGGTTAACCCCTTATCAGTTTTACCTATCCGGTTCAATGCCTCAATCAATTGGCGGTTTTGTTCCGGCAACTGAGCGGCCACGCGGATATGATTTGGTAGTCCGAATGAAGAACAATCGCGTACAAGCAATCTACTTTCAAGTAAGGCTTGCCGCGTTCGTGCCGCAGGCCCCGTTTCTATCAATGTGTAAGATGTGCTCGTGGGCAAAACGCGTAACCCGGTAGCGATCAACTCTGCCCACCATGTTGAGGCGTAAGCGAGGAGTTGCCGAATGTTGCGGCGCTGCTCGGCTTGAACCTCAGGCTGCAAGGCGGCTACTCCGGCGACTTGAGCCAAACTGTTAACGCTCCAAGCCGGTTGGGCAACACGCAGTTGTTCAATCCGCTCTGGTGTGGCGATGGCAAAACCCAGTCGCAGCCCGGCCAGGCCATGCTCCTTGGTTAGCGAGCGCATGACAATAATGTTTTCATTGTGATGGTGTGCTATCGCACGCCGTCCCAGAGACTCCTCAAATCCGCTAAAATATTGATACGACTCATCGATTACCCATAGCGTTTCTTCTTGCGCTGATGCACGCAGTTCGGCCAACTCAGCCGGAGTAAGATACTGCCCCGTAGGGTTATTGGGATTGCACAGCCAAACTGTTGCCGGCTGCGTCTGCCGGATTACCGATACAACGTGCGCTATATCGTGCCGATAGTAGGAACCCGTGGCGAAGTAGGGCTGCACGTGCCCACCCATCACCCGGATAGCGCGTTCATACTCGCCAAACGTGGGCGACAGGATAAGGTGACGGCTGCCCGGCTTGATAAAGGCAAGAGCGACCAGTTGGATCAACTCGTTGGCTCCGTTGGTGGGGAGAATAAAGCGCGGGTCGATATCTTCGGTCAGAGCAATGGCCTGGCGTAGTTCTAAACAGTCCCGATCGGGGTAATGGCGCAGCTTTGGCACCGTCACCGCAGCACGGATAGCCTCCAGTACTGTCGGATGTGGGCCAAAGGGGTTGCTGTTGGCGCTAAAGTCAATAATGTCGTCGGGTGTTAGCCCCAATTGAGCCAATTCGCCGTAGTTGATGTCGCCGTGGGGTACAGTGTGGAGCATGGTGTTTTCCTTTCGTGAATCAAATTCTATCGGGCAGATTATACACGCGATCAATCCGAATAGGCGATTACACCAATTACAACATCAGCAATTCTCATTTTAAAGAGAGATTGGTCCAGTTGCCTTATCAACGTTGTATTAAAACCCAAGTAGACG
>JAGRBZ010000399.1 GCA_020433805.1 Anaerolineae bacterium | reverse complement strand
CGTATGGATCGCGAGGCAAGCCGGTTGCTGAGCCAGTTAAATCTCAACATCGCACCGAGTCGGTCTATCAGAACGCTGCGGGTCGGTGAACAGCAGTTGGTTGAAGTGGCGAAAGCCCTTTCGTTGAATGCTCGTTTGTTGATTTTAGATGAGCCGACATCTGCGTTGAGCGAAACCGAAATCGAGCATCTATTTGAGGTTATCGCCGCGCTCAAGCAGCAAGGGGTGACGATGATCTACATCTCGCACAAGCTGGACGAAATCTACCAAATAGCCGACCGGGTGACGGTGCTGCGCGATGGTGAATACATCGGCACTACCCCCATCGACCAGATATCGGTGCCGGAGTTGATCCGCAAGATGGTGGGCCGCAACCTCAGCGATCTCTTTCCCAAAGAACGGGTAACACCGGGGCAGGAAGTTTTACAAGTTGAGAGTTTAAGCCTGCAATCGGAAACCCGAGAAAGCGGTTATACGCTCAAAGATATTTCGTTTAGCGTCAGGCGCGGTGAAATATTGGGGATTACGGGCTTGATGGGTGCAGGCCGCACCGAACTGCTGGAGGTTTTGTTTGGCATGTATCCCGCCCGGCAGGTTGGCGGAGAGGTTACTATCGCCGGTAAAAAACAGACGATAACCTCGCCCCAGCAGGCGCTCAAGGCCGGTTTGGCTTTTGTAACGGAAGATCGCAAAAATCAGAGCCTCATCGTCCAACATTCGGTCGGCCACAATATGACCTTGGCAGCGATGAAGCGGTTTCTTTTGTTTAACTTCATTCAAAGCCCGCTCGAGAAAGAGGCGATTGAGGAGATGACCCGGAAGCTGCATATCAAAACGTCCGGGTACAATGTGCCGGTCGATACGCTCTCGGGGGGGAACCAACAGAAAGTGGTTTTAGCCAAATGTCTGTTAACCCAGCCTGATGTCCTACTGCTGGACGAACCCACGCGCGGCATCGATGTCGGAGCCAAAGCCGAAATCTACACGCTTATCAGTCAACTGGCCAAAGAAGGAACCGCCATTATCATGGTCTCGTCTGAACTGCCGGAAATCTTGGCGATGTGTGATCGGGTTCTTGTTTTGTGTGAGGGTCGGGTGACCGGCACCTTTACCCACGATGATGTCAGCCAGGAAATGATTATGGAAGCGGCAACCGCGCGGCAGCGCGTAAGAGAGTAGGCAGAGAAAACAAAACACTTTCGCACGTTGCTCAAGGGGTAATTGGTAAATGGTAATTAGTTATTACGCTCTAATTACCATTTACCAATTACCGTTTACGGGTGCCGGTGTCGAAATTGATTTGTTCTCATACTTTTATAGTAAAGAGGAGAAACTATGTCGGCCCCAGAGACGACCACACAAATTGCCCCCTTTACCAAACGGATAGGATCGATCTGGAAATACTTGATGCGCTTCCAGAGTTACTTCGGCCTCATCGCTATTCTTATTATCGCTGCTCTCCTATCGCCGGTTCGAGATGGACGCAACATTTTTCTCGATCCCCGCAATATCTTGAATGTGGTTCGTTTTGCCTCTGAAAACGGCATTATCGCCATCGGTATGACCCTGGTGATTTTAACCGGAGGTATCGATCTGTCGGTGGGCGCGGTGCTGGCTTTGTGTGCGGTGGGTGCCGCCGCCTCGATGATGCATTATGGTTTTGGTACGGCAACGACCATTATTGGTGTGCTGTCCATCGGCACCATTGTAGGCTTAACCAACGGCTTTGTATCGACCCGCTTCAAGATTCAGTCATTCATCACTACCCTGGCAATGTTGAGTATTGCCAGGGGGATCGCTACCTTGTGGGCCGGAGGTTACGCCATCCCGCTGGCTTTTGGCGATGGCGCAGACCAGGCTCCGCAGAGCTTCAAAACTCTGTTTGCCGGTGAGGTGGCTATCTTGGGGCTTGATATTCCGGTTCAGGTTTTCTACTTTATCGGCATCGGCATCATCGCGACGATCCTGCTTAACCGTACCGGATTTGGTCGCTATATTTATGCCGTGGGAGGCAACGATACCGCCGCCCGTCTTTCGGGGGTCAACATTAATCGGGTTCGGGTGATCGTCTTTGGTATCTGCGGTCTGTTGTCGGGGTTAGCGGCCTTGCTCCATGCCGCTCTCGTTAATCAAGGCAGCCCCATCGACGGCAGCGGCTATGAACTTAACGCCATCGCCGCCGTGGTTATTGGCGGAACCAGTTTGATGGGGGGTGTCGGCACGGTTATCGGCACGATGATCGGGGCCGTTATCCTGAGCATCCTCGATAACATTCTCGGCTTGCTGAACATCGAATCAGAGTACCAGGCTATTCTAAAAGGTGTCATCATTGTCCTGGCCGTTGTTATTCAACAGCGCCGGCGATATTAATTAGCTCAGGTTGCTACCCATCAGACCTGACAGGTTTTGGAGATATCTTTCAGGGAAAATGAGGGTGATCCGGGCCAATATGTTGGGTTAAGGTTCGTTTGAAAACCTGTCAGGTCTTGGTTGCGGACAAGTGGCAACTTGAGCTAATAAGAAGGGAGGTGAATGAAACCCATAATTCGCGAAGAATTGACCATCTTGATCACGACCATGTGACGATAAATAGGAGGAGAAGCTTATACGAACGAAAACTGATTTGGCCCTCGATCGAAGGGATCGAAGGGAGATGAAGAGACACCGGTGATGACTTGGCCGTCCACGCCGGTGCCTCCTCAGCAGGAGTGTCGCCATTGACCCTCTAGTGCTGAACTATACAACAAGATAACAATTAATTCAACAACTGTTGAAAGTACACATGAGCCTCTACGGCCTAACCATGAGACAGAGAAATGACCAAAGTAAGCATTGTCGTCCGGTAGTTGATGCTCAACCAATACATCAAAGAAGATTTTTCATCATATTATCGAAGGAGATTTTGATCGATGACTCATATAAAAAAATACACGATGACCGTTATAGGGTTGCTGTTACTTAGCTTTATCTTTACCGCATGTGGTCAACAGCCGGCCGCCGCTCCGGCCAGCAACGAGAGCAGCGAAGAAGCCGCCGAGGCCGACTCAGGCGCAGCTGAAGAATCGACTCAAGACAAGTTCTTAATCGGTATGTCGCAAGCCAACAAAGGCGAACCGTGGCGTCAGGCTATGAATGACCAAATCGCCGCCGCTGCCGCCGAGCATCCCGAACTGGAAGTGGTTTTTGCCGATGCCGCCCAGGACAACGCCAAGCAAGTGGCTGACGTCGAAAACTTCATCCAGCAAGGCATCGACCTGCTCATCATCTCCCCCAACGAAGCCGCACCTCTGACTGACGTGGTGGCGAAGGCTTACGACGGCGGCATCCCCGTTATCGTGCTCGACCGCAAGGTTTTGGGCGACAAATATACAATGTGGATCGGTGCCGACAACCAACTCATCGGCCGCACCGCCGGCGAACGGGTAGCCACCTGGTGTGAAGAACAAGGTCATAGCCCTTGCAATGTCATCGAAATTCGCGGGCTGGAAGGCTCGACCCCGGCCAAAGAACGGGGCGATGGTTTCCGCGAAGGTATCGCAGGCAATGCAAATGTCGAGATTATTGCCAGCCAAAACGCGGATTGGCTCCGTGAAAAAGCGATCCCTGTCTCCCAAGCGATGTTCCAGGCCAATCCCGATGTCCACGTCGTCTACACCCACAACGATCCGATGACCGAAGCGGCCATCATTTCGGCAGAAGCAGCCGGCCTCAATCTCGATGATATGTTCTTTGTCGGCATCGATGCCCTGCCCACGCCCGACGGCGGTATTCGCTCGGTTATCGAAGGCCGCATCGACGCCACCTACGTCTACCCCACCGGCGGCGCAGAAGCGATTGACTACGCCATCCAAATCCTTGAAGAGAGCGCCTCCCCGGACAAGGAAGTTATTCTCGATACGCAGGAAGTCACCGAGGAAAATGATGAGGACATCTACGCCCAATTTGGTGGACAGTAAGTAGGTGTAATGATCTAAACCGTGGCTGGTTTGACAGTTAAGCCGTTTGGTGGTTTGATAGTTTGACAGTTGGAATTCAGGTGACCGCCTCGCATCCTTCGATACAGTTTCGTTATCTTGGGATGCGGCGGTCTACTCATAGTTTATTCACTATACGAATTAACCACCCAACAAACCAAAAAATTCAATCCACCACAAACCGGTGCCGGTTACGTAACAAATAGTAACCGGCACCTTACAGTCCACAAATCGAATAAGAAAGGGACAATGATGAACCAATATAACGTATCAACCTACACCGAACCGCAGCCGCCGCAGTCGGATGAGGTTATCTTAATCGCCAGTGGTGACTTACGGCTGTCGGCTAACCAGACATGCTGGGCCGCTCAAGAAGATATGGAGAAAAGCCTTATTGAGGCCTTTGCTCAGGAAGGTATTACCATTAAACGCGGCCACCCCTACGACCCCGATCTGGAACACGGCTTCATCTGGAATCAAAGAATGGGGATGGATGTCTTCAAGAACATTCACCCCGACGCCCGGCTGATTGTGGCCGAGGCCGTGTGGCAGTACAGCCATCACGTTTTGGCCGGATTACGCTCGCATCGCGGGCCGATCTTAACGGTAGCCAACTGGAGCGGTCAGTGGCCTGGCCTGGTTGGACTGCTCAACCTGAACGGCAGCCTTACCAAAATGGGCGTGGAATACAGCTCGATTTGGAGTAAAGATTTTACGGATGACTTCTTCCTCAACGGCATCCGGCAGTGGCTCAAAGAAGGCACCATCACCCACGACACCAGCCACGTGGTCGATCTGGACAGCGCGCAACTGCCCGCTGCCGAGGTAGAGCTAGGCCAGACTCTCGCTCACAACCTCAACCGTGAAAAAGCCATCATCGGTATTTTTGATGAGGGCTGTATGGGCATGTATAACGCCATTATCGATGACGAACTGCTTAACCCGACCGGCATCTACAAAGAGCGGCTTAGCCAATCGGCCCTGGTCGCCGCGATGCAAACCGTGTCGGACGAAGAAGCTCAGAAGGTACGCGATTGGCTTGATGAGCGCGGCGTTACCTTTGTTACCGGCAGCGATGAAACCACCGAACTGACCGATGCCCAAATTCTGGATCAATGCAAAATGTACGTTGCAGCAGTGCGTATTGCCGACGAGTTTGGCTGCGATGCCGTCGGGATTCAATATCAACAAGGCTTGAAGGATATGGCCCCGGCCTCGGATTTGGTTGAAGGTTTGTTAAACAACGTCGAGCGCCCGCCGGTTTACCATGCCCAAACCGGTGAGGAATTGTATGCCGGCCAGCCGCTACCGCACTTTAATGAAGTGGATGAAGGCTGCGCCGTCGATGCCCTGGTGACCAATCGCATCTGGACGGCGATGGGCCTCGATCCGGCCACGACCCTGCACGATTTACGCTGGGGCGAGCAGTACACCGGCTCAGGCGTCGATGACTTTGTGTGGGTCTTCCTCATCTCCGGCGCGGCACCCGCTTCGCACTTTATCGACGGTTACGCCGGTGCTTCGAGCGAACGCCAACCGCCTATGTATTTCCGCTTAGGTGGCGGTACACTTAAGGGCATCAGCAAACCGGGTGAAATCGTTTGGAGTCGCGTCTTTGTGATGGATGGCGCACTGCACGCCGATTTAGGTCGGGGCACTGCGGTTGAACTGCCGGCCGAAGAAACCGAACGTCGCTGGCAGGCCACCACTCCCCAATGGCCGATTATGCACGCCGTCTTACACGGCATCAACCGCGATCAGATGATGGCTCGGCACAAGGCCAACCATCTTAACGTCGCTTACGCGCCCTCAGCCGACATTGCCGATAAAGCTCTGGCTGCTAAAGCCGCTATGTTCGAGGCGATGGGTATTGTTGTGCATTTGTGCGGGAATAGTTAAGCAGTTCCAAGAAAACGTAATGCGTAAAACGTAAAGCATGGTTCTTGCCAAAACCCTTACGTTTTACGTTTTAACCGACTTGGATTTGCAGTTGCCTTAGCAACATAACACGCGGTAGCACTCTCTAGAGATAAAAAAGAGGACGTAGCCTTTTATGTGCTATGTCCTCTTTTGATTCATTTGGGATAGGTTGTGACACTATCGAAATTAACTACTACCGGGGTTATCTTCTTCTACGGGCTTCGAGCCTTTAGAACCACCTCGCCGCCGACGCATCGCTTTGGCCTTCGCCTGTAAATCTTGGAAAAAATCGGTGCCGACAATCTCACCAACTTGTTGGTTACGCTTTGTCTGATCAATTTCAATTTTTAGATCGGCTACTTGTTTTTTAAGCGTTTCTTCACGGATGCGAACCTTATTGACCATCAACTGAAAAACTTCGGCCAACTGACCGATTTCATCAGGAAAACGATCGGTCGCGACACTTGAAAGGTTGATGTCATAGTTACCTTCGGCAATCGACCCGGCCATTTTCGTCAACTTGGCTATAGGCCGGGTAATCCCGTAGGAGATAAGATACACGGCTACAAACAAAGCCACATAGGTGATAAGAAATGCGGGAATGACGGCGTTTTTAATACGATTTTGCAAAGCCACAACCGTTGTATCGCGCATGTCGACCCCCACCGCACCAACAATGTCGCCCTGGGAATTATGGATGGGCGTAAATCCTGAAACCCAAATGCCCCACTGGTCGGTGATCGGCTCGCTGATATTGACTGTCGTCCGGTTTAAGCCATCGCGCATCGCACCCGATTGTGGCTCGTACGATTTGCGAAACTCCGCGCCGCTAGGAGGATCGTTCAAAGCGGAACTGCTGCCCACAAACTTGACTACGCCCGGTTCGTCGGTGGCCACATAGGTGTACAATAAAACCCTAAAAATCTCGTTACCTTGCGAGTCAACAGCCATACCTTGCGTTTTTTTGATGAGATCAAGCAGGCTAACAACGTCCAGATAGCGTTCGTCCTCAAGGGGACGACCGCCATCCGGCAGGGCTGTATCTTCATACAAAGTCTGATGTTCATCGCCATTAATGTTGACGGCGGCCTGTTCAGCAATAGCGGTTAGATCGCGGGCAAGGCCATCCATCGCCAGTTGGGTTGAAAAATCGTAAAACCAGTAAAACGCGAGGGCAAAGACCACCGAAAACATCAAGGTGAAGAAGACCAGCATTTTAACGCGAATGCTGATTTGGGTCTCAAAAATCGATTTATGGACATCTACCTTTTCTAATGTAGAGACATGGTTAGACATAGCGTGTTTCACCTATTGAATTGAGCAGTATGCAGATTAACTGAAGCCCGTGCTTTTTGCACAAACCAGCTATCGTCATCAAGCCGATAGTTATCGATGAGAATGCCGGACGCCAGTTGGGCCATCATCTCTGGTGTTAACTGCGTGATAGGTAGAATAGGAAACAAATAGAGCAGCATTCTATCCGGTTCTAATTCAGTAGCTTCGGTTACTTCGCCGTCGGACCGGCCCTGGATCATATAGGGTTCGAAATAATCAAGGTCTTCTAAAATGATATTGCCCCACTGACGGAAGATCTTTATTCTGGCGATGCGCGTCTGGCGCTCTGTTTCGTTGGGAGCAAAATCGGGGTGATCGAGTTCGCCGCACAAACCGAGCGGTACCGGATGGCCGAGTGCCTTGGCATCGTCAGCGATTTGCCGGGCCGACAGTTGATGGATCATTCGTCCAAAGCCATGATGTCGGTGCTGCGGCAAAAGACCAACGTAACGACTAAAGCCAAAATTACGGTGGCGTAAATAGTTAAAAAGCCGAAAACCAACAAATTCACCTTGATATTCAAACAGCCACTGGTGAACAAGTGCTAATGGTGTTTGTTGGTGAGGCAAGTAAGCACAATCTCGAATG
>JAGRBZ010000003.1 GCA_020433805.1 Anaerolineae bacterium | reverse complement strand
AGGAGATACGGTCACCAACGCCGTAATGATCCAAGATAGGGCTGAACTGATCACCAGAACGGCTACGGTCTCTATTTTTGAGAATTATAGAACCTTTCTCCCCGTTATCATCAGAAGTTTGTCTGGCGTCTCCAACGTCACGTCCAGCCCCGGAGGCTAACATCGAATGGCCCCTCGTTGCTCCAGCTGTCCTCAGAACTGAAGCAGAACAATTCTGGATTAACCATAGGGAAGTTGGGCATCGTTGACTCCTTTGAAAATAGCAGTTAGCAGATAGCTGATAGCCGGTAGCAAAAGATTTTCATTCTCATTGCTGTAGCGAAGCTTCTGTTGGACTCCTTTGAAAATAATGAGTTTGATCGAGGAGCGGAGCATCCTCAGATGCGGAGCGGCTTAGCCCACCCCGTTCGCATCTGAGGATGCTCACTCCGCTATAAGGCAACAAGTTTCATTCTCGTTGCTGTAGCGAAGCTTCTGTCCCACTCCTTTGAAGATAGTGGGGTAGTTGGTCGGTTAGTTAGTTGGTTGGTTGCCATCCAACTATCAAACTATCAAACCATCCAACCATCCAACTAACCAACTATCCACGAGATTTTACCTTGATTCTATGGGGAAGTCTATCTTTCGAAAGCAAGTGACCTACCAACGAGGGCTTAGATGGCCCCTACCAAAAATGGCAGTTCAGCGCCTTAGCGATCCAAACTCGCCCCATTTTCCTTGCAAACCTTTTGCGGCAAGGCAAGATGTGCTATACTTGAAACACCTCTTTTTTCGACCACACTTCCACGACGTTTACGCTATCCTACGGCTAGACCATACCCTTTGAGGAAATCGTGAGTCAAGCCGCTATATATTGAAAGGAGCAGAAACGAATGACAACAGCCGAATTAACCCAGCAAACACCAGACCAACAGACTATAGAAGTACTTGATGGATTGATTGTAAGAAACCCCAAACTACGTGGTGGTCGACCTGTTCTGACCGGCACAGGGGTTACTGTTCGCACGATTGCCGGTCACTACAAGCTAGGACTAAACGCTGAGCAAATCGCTGATCGAATAGAGTTGGAGTTAGGCTTAGTTTATGCTGCCTTAACCTATTATCATCTTCATAAAGATGAGATTGAAGCCGATATTTTGGCCGACTCCGAAGAAGTCCTCCTACAAAAATATGGAAATTTGACTCGTGGCAGACCCCATCAAACTGTATCTGGATGAAGATGCCCTTGACCGCGATTTAGTGAAGGCGTTACGGTCTCGCAATGTAGATATACTCACAGCCCAAGAAGCCGGTCTTAAAACGGTACCGGATGAGGAACATTTAAACTATGCTACCTCTGTGGGTCGCACGGTTTTTACGTTCAATCGCGGTGATTTTGTCCAATTACATACCGAATATTTATCAAAAGGCCAAAATCACGCGGGGATTATTGTTTCTAACCAAGGGTCAGTGGGAGTCATCATCCGTCGCTTGCTAAAATTGCTTGATGCTTGTTCAAATACAGACATGCAGAATTGGTTGGAGTTTCTTAGTAATTGGCGATAGACAGTAAAGAGGAGAGTATTTTACATATCCGACGCTCAAACATTGAAGTGCAATTTGCAAAGTTACATTCTCAAATACGTTGATGTCATTTGGTTTTTTATTTGTTATTCTTAACCTTCAAAAAATTATTCACGAATTTGGTCATTTCCTCGCCGCTAAACGACTTGGTATTAGCGTAGAAGAATTTGGTATCGGTTATCCACCTTACGCTGCTGAAATTGGATGGTGGTACGGAACCAGATTTACTTTTAATTATTTGCTGTTTGGTAGTTTCATAACAATGGCAGGCGAAAGAGATGCTGATGTGCCAGACAGTTATGCCAGCAAAAGTAAACTAGCTCGCTTATCTGTATTGGTAGTTGGGCCGATTTTTAGTCTGGTTACCATGTGCATTTTTGTGGCACCAGCCATTACGTTCTTCACTCTAGCTTATTTGTCGGGAGTCCATAAGCCAGTCACGGGTATCAATATCAATGGTCAAGAAGCCACAGTTGCCACAACCGTTATTACTGAAACTATGGCAGACTCACCTGCCGATAAAGTAGGACTGCAACCGGGCGATATTGTTCTTGGGGCTGACAGAATTAAATTTAAGCATGTGGGTGATTTAATTGCTTATGTTGATGGCCTGGAAGGTCAAGAAATTAATTTATATATTCAACGAGAGAACCAGTTGCTTCAAATACCCATCACGCCTCGTACCCTCTCCCCTGAAGGCCAAGGAAGTTTAGGGGTTGGTATTAGCTATAAAGGTATCAAAGACGAAACCTTGTATTATCCTTTATCAACTGCACTATCGAAAGGGATTAACAGCGCAGTTGAACAAAGTTGGCAAATACTCTCTATGCCATTTGTGGTCTTGAAACAAAGAATAAAAGGACGATCTGAAGCGTTTTTAAGACCCACTGGATACACTGAAAATGGCCTGATCTATGTAGGAATGGGTGAGAGTGGAACGACCTTATATTTCTTCTTCTATTTTTTAGGAGCAATGAGCGCAAGCATTGTTATTCCAATTGTAGTTGTTACAGCCATTTCGCTGTTACCCCTACCAGGTTGGGACACTTGGCGGATGCTCACTTTAATTTTCGAGTAGTTCAACAATGTCACATTCGGCAAAATGGCTCACGGATGAACACGGATTGACACGGATCAAACAAAAACTTTCAAAAAATCTGTGTTTATCTGTGAAAATCCGTGAGCTATCTGCGTGAGTGGCTTAAATGTGACATTGTCGAAGTAGAAGTCACGGAAATAAACACCAGCTAATAAATCGCTTCTTGCCGACCCATTAAGCTCGAATTTTGGCGCAAGGCTAGCTATTAACTGAGGTTGACTTTAGGTGGCTAAAAGCGAACGGCGTTAAAGGACAAAATATAGCCAACAGACCAGCAGCCTCCTCAACCAAAATGGCATCTTGCGGTTCTTCTAACGCCATCCCCGCAGCAACAACGTCGATTCCATCTTGAGATGTCCGGCCAACACAATTTGGGCTGCCTTGAGCGTGCGCATACGCCTTCTTCCCCTCATTTCCTGTCGTCTTCGCGTCCTCCGTGGCGGCATACCGAGTGCCGGATTCAATTGACAGTCTGTACCTCAACGTCCTCACCGAGTTGAACTGTACTCTTCCGGTCTGTTTCTGGTTCTCACCCTAATCAAAACGACGCAATACGGCCATAAAGTCGGAACTCGTTAAGGGCGGGGTTGATCATCATTTTGTCAGCGAACAGACGAGCCTCGATAGTTTCGTTTCTGAAGTCGGGGAGAGACAGGATCACCTTTCTGTGAATGTTGAATGACCGCCTGAAAAGTAGTAATAACCTGGTTATCTATCGTTTCCAGACGGTTATATATGGCATCAAGGCGGTGATTTATCATTTTCAGACGGTTATTGTTGCAATCAAGGCCGGTTGTCTATGATATTCAGGCGGTTATATATGGCATCAAGGTGGTGATTTATCATTTTCAGGCGGTTATCGTTGCGATCAAGGCCGGTTATCTATGACTTTCAGGTAGTTGTTATTGCTATATGCCGATTGTAATACGGCATGGCGGGGAGTAATGACGAGAGGCAAAGGTGTTTTCTTGGCCTTTCTAAAGGTAGTTACGGCGTTCGGATGGGTTGATTTTGCAACTTGGTTCGGCAATGTCATTTCGCAGCGCAGCGGAGAAATCCCTATAACAATACGCCTAAAAAGTGTCCGGTTGGAAAGATTTGAAGCAACAATGTTCATTTTTCCCTGCGAATGTTTCAAATCTTGAAATGTCTGAGGGATTTCTCCGCCTCCGGCTACGAAATGACATATCTTAAAATACGGAAGTTATTTTATTCCCATTCCTAAACGCGATCCTAACCAGCCATTTTAGATTAGCGGGGTGTCAACTGCAAGGCAAACGTTCGATCACGATCGAGTGTGCTATGCCACATGACAGTTTGTTCGGTTACGGAAACGGGTGAAGGCGTGATCTCAACAGCGGTAACCCCTTCCGGCAAATGAACTTGAACCGTGAGGGCATGCTCGAGCGCGCCGGGTTGACGTTGCATCAGAAGGCGATAGCGCCCCGGTTCCTGAGGCTGTCCGCCCGGCGTCCATTCGAACTGAATTTCACGCTGCGTGTCGGGCCACATGCCTACGTAGCCACCAAACACGGGTCGATTGTGCTGCGGCTTGGTATCAACCGGGTCATCAAAACCGGTGGCGTCGATAAGCTGGCTGTCCGGTGAGGGGAAAAGGCGTAGGTAGCCGCCGTAATACCCTTCCCACTTGTCCCACTGCTGAGTTTGGGCGTCCCAGCGGCCGCCGGTGTAATAGCCTTCCAACGGAAAGCCGGCCACCTGTGTGCCCGGAACATACGCATTCTCTTTTTGTATGAACAACGTAGCACTCTGCACAGAGGCGTCGGCATTGAGTTGAACTTCGTAGCGCAGCGTTTGGGGAACAAACGTGTTCAGTTTACTATCGGCCAGGTTGTCTTCAACCAGATAGACGTAATCATCGGTTTGCCCTTTTAACGCGCCATCGACACCCAACTCGTGAAAGGCCAGGGCCAAAGTGGGATCGAAACTCGCCATAAGCAGATCGTGACGGCGCGTCATTTTTTGCACCTGCTGAAAGAGCACCGGCCACTGTTCCGGTGGCAGTTGCTCCAACTGTGGCACCAGTTTGGCGGCTACCTCCTCAAAAAAAGCGGTTTGTTTATTACCCTTTGCCGGCTGCTGGCCGTGAATATGCTGGGCGGTTATCGTCCGCATATTTTCACTATTCAGCATCTCGCCCGTTTGCAGCTTGATGGGTCCGGCCACAGCCAGCAAGTCGACAATCGCCTGATCGGTCAGGCCTATCACGCCATCAACGGGATCACCACCGGCTAACTTCCAAAACTCGGTCACCTGCTGGGCCGTGGCAGGGAAGTCGGCCCACCAGTTGCCGTCGCGCATGACCCAGTGGCCCAGGCCCAGGTAGCGACGAACCGGATCAGGGGGAACAACCCGTTCCGAAAGAAAGCCTTCCTCCGCCGACCACTCTGTACCAAACTCTGACTCCACGACATCCCGGACATCAAGCTGAGTGAGTCGACCGTCTTCTAAACGCAGCGTCCCGACACTGGTCAGAAAGCCGCCGGTGGCCCGTAAATTGTCGCTCGACTGAATAATGAGCAGATACGTGAGTGGTCGTGGGCTGCCGAGCGCCGCCGGTAGAGTTCTGGCGAGAAGACCGGCTTGATCAAAGGTCTGGGGCCACAATGTTGCTACGCGATCCCATTGAGTCAGCGCCGGATCGGCCCGCTCCGCCAGAGAGGACGGTAACCAGTTCGTATCCAGTCCTGATCGCGCTGCCTGAGCCTGCAAAAAATGATCGTGAGCGGCAGCCAGATGAGGCTCTAGCTGCGGCATTGCGGTTAACAAGCTGGGCAGTTGGCCTTGTTTGGTGGCACGCATAGCAAGGTTTGCAGCGATAAGTGCCTCCTCACCGGCCAGCGTGGCCTCATTGGCAAATGTCCACCAACTGCTGATCTGTCCTCCGCCAGGCAGCCAATCGGCTTGCGAGGCTACGACCATGACGATGGGGCGATAGGGTTGAATAGCGGAGCGGGCATTTTGCAAATGAAATTGGGCTTGGGGCAACGCAGTTAGCGGATCAGCTCCGGCCTGATCGAGATAGGAGGCGGTTCGCTCCAGTTCGGTAGTAAATACAGTTATCTTATTCCTAAGCGACACATAGAAGTAACCGGCACAGAAAACGACCAGCAGCATCGCCACTCCCAGCGCGATGAGGACCGGACGACGCCGTCCGACAGAAACGTTACGTTCACTTTTTTGATATGCGTAGTTTTGTGTCATAGTGCACCATTACAATTCCTCGACACGACAGTGTGTCTCCCCTTTAAACCGATGACGCTATTACCGAGTGTGCTTCGTGATTATTATTATTTGTATCCGTATCCTCTAAGGTGTCCGGCTGCCCTACGCGCGCATGAACAACAACGTAATCTCTAAATTCCTGGTTATCCAGATCGTAAGGTTCACTCCAAGCAGCGAGTAAAAGCTGTGGTCCGGGCGTAGTTTGCGAGATGTCGATACGAACGTTGTGTTCGGCTTGGTAACTCTGTACATCATCAATTCGATAGTGATAGATCGAGTCGGAACTACTTCTGATCTCAATGGTGTCACCGATTTGCAGATCGTGAAGTCGACTAAAACTTTCCTCCTGATCCGGCCAGTCCATATAACCGGCTGCGATAGCGTAGCTCAAATTGCGCAACCGGAAATGGGTTTCGTCCCAGCCGACCAACTTAACGCCGGTGGGAATAACAAGCGCCTGCCGTAGGGTAGGCATATTGGGTTTGAGGGTGCTGATATAACCGAGAACACCGACCGCGGGCAGATCCACCTGGGCCGAGGCCGACCGTGTCTCGCTTCCGGTCCAGCGGGGCGGATTCATTGGCAACGCGGCCAAATCGACCTGAATCGGTGAGCGGACTTCGAGCGTTTGCTTGGGAAAGGCCAGCAGCAGCCCCCCGGTTTGGTAATCATCAGTCACGCCGGTCGTCGTGCTCTGGCTGACAAGAGCGGCCAAGGCGCGACCGCCGCCAAGCAGTAGGAATAACCCTATCAAACCGGCAAAGATGACGAGAAAGGCCAGAAATATCCACATCAGGGGCAGCCACGACCCATCCGGCTCCGGTTCGGGTGTAATCAACTGTTCTGAGTCGAGCGGCGATACAGTAGGAATAGGTGTGGGCGCGAGCGCCACCAAACTGGCCTGTCCGGATTGAGCGCCCAGAATAAAGAGCGATGTTTTATCCAGATAGGCCGTAAAGGTTTGGGTATTGGGGTCATACTCCTGCCGGGGAGAGTCATACTGCTCATCGGTTTCGTGGTATCGCAGCAGTGCAGCCTGCTCATCTTCCCCAAGGTCGGGCTGTTGCGTGGTCAAAATCAGTTCGGGGGAATGGGTGGTTACCTTGGCCACTATCGTGTTGCCGTTGACCAGATAGACATCCAGATTAAAGAGCGATAGCGGCCGAAGCGCGTCGGGAATAGGCAAAGGTAGATGTAAGGCTAAAGCCGGATCTTCATCGATACGAACCACAAGATCCAACTCCGGGAAGGTTGGAACGGTAAGGGTGAACTTTCCACGCGTCAGTTCAACCATAAGTTCGGCCGGCGTTCGGCTTGGATCGGCCGGAATGCGGTAGATGGCACCGTTACCGGCTAGCGGGGAAATTCCGTCGGGCAGTGAGTCATTAATCAATTCCGGCTCGGAAGGAACGACCGTGGTCGGCGAGGCCTCTGCTACGGGCGCTTCCTCGGTAGCGGGTGGTTCCGGTGTAGGGGCGACAACTGTCTCTGTCACGCTAGGGGTCACCTCGATAATGACAACCTCTGGTACGGACAGGGTGGGAGTGGTTGACGGCAGCGGAGTAAATGTCGGCGTCGGATCGTCATCAGCATTGCTATCGTCATCGTCATTATTGGACGTTTGCCCGCTACCGTTGGAGCCGGAACCGCCGCTGCCCCCGACTCCGCCGGTACCGCCACCGCCTGAATCCTGACCCGGTACGATAATAATTATCGGCTGTTGTGCTGTCGGGATGGGGGTGGGCGTGTCGTCGGCCGGTCCCGTCTGCGCATGCGCGATGCCATCCTCACCGGATAGCAACCCGGCGGGCTGAAATGGTCGCAGCAGCAGCACGTTTAAGAGAAGTACAGCGAACCCTAATAGTGTTGTTTTGAGCAATTTTCGAGTGGACGTATGGCTAGACATCAAGTACAACCTTTCTTGTTGGATTCATCCTATCGATAGAGAAAAACAGATGCAAAGCGAGCGTTTGAAATTTCGTTCCTTATTCAGCGGCATACTGCGAAAGTTGGTATTCCGACTCACCGGCTAATTCAAACAGCGGGCGTGTCGAGTTAAAGGGCGGCGTGGCATCTTCCGTAAGAACCAAGTCCGGATAATAATGGCTGAGATGATCGCGATACCAGTCAAAATAGATCAACCGCTCATCAACAACCACCACATCGGGCCGTTGGCCCAGCGCCTGCCGATACCACAAACTAAAGGTCGTATCATCTTGGTCGGACAGAACGATGGCTTGCGGCGGAAGATTATCTAACGTCTCCTGCCCAAACTGAACCGCCTGACGATCATCGCTCAAATCGAACTGGGGGGCCAGTGTTTGGATGCGGATGCCCAAAGTGACCAGCAGGCTCAATCCGACGATAATCACCCCGGTCTGCCCCGTATGATGGCGGACTTTTTGCAAAAGCCAGGCCGCTCCCCAACCGATCAACAGCCCAAGGCAGGCCAGCACCGGCAGCAAATAAACGCTATTGCCGATAACCGGGTAGGCGGAGCGAAAGATAAGGGTCAAACTGGTCAAACTCAAGAGATAAATCAAAAACAGCCGATCGCGAAACCACAACACGATGCCGCCCAAAACGGCCAAGCCTAATCCCGACCAACTCAAACTCTGCTGCACATAGACAGCGCTCGACCCCAGCCGGCTCAACCAATCGATGGGTTCCAGCAGCCCCAGATAATGATGATATGGCGCGGCGGTAACCATTGCCCAAAAACGGATGGGGCTTGAAGGGTTGCCCCAATTAACAAAAGGTTGAGCAACGGCCCGAACCGGCAAATAAACAAAGACACACAGCCCAAGCGCCATCCCCAGTAAAAAAAGAGCGCTGTGCTGCCAAAAACGGATCGTCCTGTCACTCAAAAGCAAAAGCAGCAGCAGGCCCGGTCCGACCAGTACAATTTGGGGCAGTAAGCCAAAACCAAGACCGGTCGTCAGCCCGGCGAGTACCAACATCAATCCGCTCTTAGGCGATGGCGACAGACGCCATGTGAGCATGAGCCAATTTAGCAAGCACAGACCGGCCAGGCCGGGCGCGTACACCTCGGTGATCGTAGCCTGCGACCAAACCAAGGGGGCAAAGGCCAGAAACAGTCCGGCCAACCCGGCCCCTATCAACAAAGGGCCTTGGGGCATTGGTTCAGACAACGACGACGTATTGGTAGCAGCAAGCAACTCCCGCAGCGACATCACCGTCAACGCCGTCAACCCGGCTGCCAGAGCCGCGCCAAAGGCCGAAAATAGATTGAGCCGATAGGCCAGATCGCCACCGAAAGGCAACCGGCTCCAGGCATATCCGGCCAGCACATAGGTCGGATAGCCGGGCGGATGAGGGATACCCAGCGTAGCCACGGCGGCGGCCAAATCGCCGCTATCGGCACCGCCATGCTGCCACGTAATCGAAGGGGCCATCGTCTGCCTGTACAGCAATACAGCGACGATAACGACACTGGCGGCTACGCCAAGCTGTAGCAGTCGATGCGTCATATCGGTCTCCTACTGCAACTCAGGCGGCCCGGTCCGCCGTTCGCCGGGTAAAGGGCGTAGAACCGGGTCAGTGTATTTAATCCAGACCGGATTCCAATCGTTAAAGGTGCTTTCATGCAGAACGCGCTGATCGCGGCCTTCCGTATCCATAATCCAAATCTGAGCGCGACCGCTCTGGTTCGACCAGAAAACAAGGTGTGATCCATCGGGCGAATAGGAGGGGTGACGATTAACCTCCTCACCACCATTGCGTGTGAGCTGCACCAGATAGCCGCCGTCGCGGTTCATAGACCAAATTTCCTCCGCACTGCTGTTATCAGACACAAAGGCGAAGCGGTCTTGGGTAGGCGACCAAACCGGCTGCGTTGCCATACCGACATCGAAACGGCTTATCTGTTCGGCCTGATTAATGTAGTAATCGTAAACAAAAATGCCGAGGGTTTGACCGTTCTCTTGTTGAACCTTATCGGTAAAAGCCCGCACGTATTGATCGGCCGAAAATTGGTCTCTGGCGAGCGCAGCCTCATAGATAGCGCGATCAACCAGGAGGGAGAGCGTGCTGCCGTCAGGTTCCATCACAAAGACAGCGTTGCCCGATTGGTCGTCGCCACTACCGGCTCGATCCGACAAGAACGCGATTTTGCCGATCAACGCCTGCGGGATCGGCCGCCGGGTGGCCGTCGGCGTCACCTGCGGGAGTTCGGCCAGAGATTGGAGCAGCGGGGTTGGGGTGGCGGTCCAAATATTAATGGGCAGAGGCGTGGCGGTACCAAAGACCTGTGCTTCAGCCGTGGCAACCTGCGCGTGATAAGCGACGGTGGCTTCATTTGCCGGGGCCGGGGTGGTGGTAACAATGATTGGTGTGACCCAACTGGGCAGGGGGGTAATGGTGGTCTCCGCATCGAGATAAGCAGCGACGGTTAGCACATTTTCCGGCGTTGGCGTACTGGTCACAACAACGTAATTCAATGCCTCGGTGACGATGGTCAGCTTGATGGGCAGCGCTTCGACGGGAGACCGTGTATCGTCACCGGGTGGCTCGGTTGTTGGCGGCAGCTCCGGCTGAGCCGCCCACGTAAAGAGATTATCTAATCCACTGCTGGGACCATCGATACGAAACGAAATTCGGCCCTCGGCTAATCGCTGCTCCAGAATATGGCGCTGCTCCTCATCAAAAACGAACACACCGTCGTGAGTCGTGCGCAAATGTTCGGCAGGTAAAGCGGGCTGAAGCGTGGAAGCAACATCCCCCATGCGCAGCCGGTCGTAATTGAGGTTGGCCCACAGCCCATCAATCTCCGGAGTCAGTAAACGCACTTGCCAGACGCCACCCTGCCCCAGATTACGGTCGCTCAAACCGGTTAATTCGAGGGCGGCATAAAGAATACGCGATCCGGGCGGAACGGCAGATAGATCAACCTGAATAGCGCCGTGATAAACATGGCCTTTGAAAAAACCAACATGGATTTTGTTGTCGCCCATATGGCTGTGCCCATCGATGCTTGAAGTCCACCCCACCGCGCCGGGCGCGGGAGACAGGCTTAGAAGCGTTCCACCCGGCGGCGGTGGGGGAGGTGTCACCCCGGTTGCGAGCGACACGGGTTCGGTCGGGAGAGGAGGCAATTCAGTCGCTGTTAGGAGAGCGACAGGTTGGGCCGGGGTGGATAGCGGAATGGCAGTATTGGTCGGCGGCGGGGTTGGGGTTGGTAGATCAACTTGGGCTGCTGCAAATCCGGCACTAAGCACGCCATCGTCCGAGGTTGGGTGTCTGAACAGTTGCCAGCCCAGGTAGACCAACATCATAGCCCAGACAAATAAGACACCAAGCCAAATGTATAAGTATGGCCGGGGCATGATGTACTGTTTAGAGAATGCGTGTGATTGAACGTAGTCAAACTGGATCTTCATAAAATGGTCAATGGTCGCTGGTAATGGCAAGACATTTATTCAGTTAAATTTGATGACACTCTATAGCTCGGTAGATAGCAACAGGATCCATGCTCAACGTTTTTGACCCGGTTGAGGTTGGTGGTAGGGGGAAGTGTAGTAGCGATAGTAGTAGCTGTCTTGAGCCTGGTCGGGCGTAAATTTATTCAATACGACACCCAACGGCGCGATGCCGACCTGAGCTAACATGCCAACCGCTCGCTGACAGGCACGGCTATGGACCCGCCCCGACTCAACAACAAAGAGCGTGCCGTCTACCTGCGTGGCCAAAATGCTGGCGTCGGTCACCGCGAGCAGCGGCGGGCTGTCGATGATGATGATGTCGGCCTGTTCGCGGAGTTTGTCGAGCAAAATGCCCATTTGCGGTGAGCTAAGAAGTTCAGCCGGATTGGACGGGACGGGGCCACTCGGTAGAATTTTAAGATTGCTGACTTTGCGCTGGGCCAGAATGGTGTCTAAGTTGAGATGGGGATCGACCAGCAGGCTGCTTAATCCAATACGGTTTGAGGTTCGAAAGGTTCTATGGACAACCGGCCGCCGCATATCGGCATCAATCAGTACAACGTGCTTATTGGTTTGGGCCATGATCACCGCCAGATTGGCCGCAGTCATCGATTTACCCTCGCCATTGGTCGAACTGGTTACAAGCAGAATGTTGAGATCAGCATTGTGGTTTGAAAATTGAATATTCGTCCGCAGCGTACGGTAGGCCTCGACACCCGGCGAGAACAAATCCTGGCTAATGACCGACGGACCAGTACCTGATCTCATTGATTTGATGTTGGAAACGGTCGCCAGTATCGGTAGATTTAAGGCTTGCTCGACGTCGTCAGCCGATTTGAGGGTATCATCAAAATACTCGACCAGATAGGCCACGGCTATAGTCAACAACAGGCCAAATATAGCGGCGGCCATAGCATTACGCTGGGCGTTACCAGCATTAATGGGCACCGAAGGCACCACCGCCGGCTCGATAATCGACAAATTATTGACTTTGTTTTCCTGGCTGAAAGCCAATAGCGAGGCGTACGTGGCTTGAAAACTACTGAGGCGGGCCTGCAAAAAGTCGATCTCTTCCTGCTGGGTACGCACCCCTTCGGCGGTCACTTCCAACTCGAGTGCATCTTCTTTATCGCGAATCTGCCGGCGAAGAACGGTAATATTTTGCTGTAATTCGGTGAGTTCGGTTTTGATGAATTCGTGCTGCTCTTCTTGCTCGCTGTTGAGCGTTGTGGGGCTTTGCAAAATAAGTTGGCGGGCTAATTCATCGGCTAAAATTTTGGCTGTTTGCGGATCGCCGTGGGTCACCCGAATTTCAAAGAGCTGCGTATTCGGTATGAGGCTGACACTGACTCTGTTTTGAAGGGTAGCCCAATGAATAGTGAGACCTAGCGTTTCAACCGTGGCCCTCAGAATTGGCTCGCGTTTGATGATTTCGGCGTAGCTTTGCGCCAGTTTCTGGCTGGTTGCCAGTTCAGAAGCGTTGGGGTTAGCGCTCTGGACAAAGTTACCGACAATCAGAGTAACATCGGCTTGGTAGAGCATCGGCTCAAACTGGCTCACAACATAACCTGTTCCTCCCCCCAACAAGGCTCCAAGGAGAAAAAGCCACCACCATTTCTTTCCAATTGAAATGTACTGTTGAAGTTCTGCCATGGTCTTATATCTGCTACAAAAAACGTCCATAAATAGTTCTATCAATTCCAACAAATTTTTTGGAATACTAACCCTATGGACGCTCTTGCTCAGACTCACGATTGTATGCCATCAACACCATAAGCCTGATTTTCCACATTTTAAAGGTCTGTTTACAAATAGCTCGATATAACTATAGCAAACTCCCCATGAGGTCGCAATGGGAAATTTGGTTGGATGCATGAGCGAGGCGACATCATCGAGCTGCTCCAACTTCAAAAACTGCCGCCGTTGTGTCGCTTAAGATCCGAAAATCGATCTCGAACACAACAAAAGAAGTAAAAACTGCGGTCCACACAATTATTTCCTGACGATTGTAACAAAATTCTCAACCCGGCTCAATAGGAATTAAGGAGGGGTTTAGCGGGCTGATGGTAGAAAAATGTGTCGCCTCATCATGCAAACTTTACGATACTTTAACCGGCTGTTAAACAGTTATTAAACTTCACTTAACCGCCCCGTGTTAGGCTTCCGGTGTTGCGGTGCGCTTGGAACGTATGAGCGGCAATCATTCGACCTTATCATCGCACTTCGGAGCTTTGCATGACCTTTTATCGAGAAAAAAGCAGGCAATGGGGCAAGGCCGACCTGCATCTACACACCGATCACAGTGACGGTTACTTTAGCCCACAAAAAACTATCGACATTATCGCCGAATACAGTTCACTGGATGTTATCTCCATCACCGACCACGACACGGCCGAGGGGGCTTTTGAGGCCCAAGAATATGCTCACCGCCGTTATCCTCACCTTGAGGTAATTATTGGCCAAGAAGTGACCACAGAGGAGGGGGATGTCGTGGGCTTGTTCCTACAATCGACGCTCCCAAAATTTCCAACGGCACTCGAAGCCATCGAGGCCGTTCACAACCAGGGGGGACTGGCAGTAGCCGTTCACCCCTTTTTTGTAGGCTGGGAAATGGAAAGTGTCCAGACGGCGATTTTACGCTTACCGTTCGATGCCGTTGAAGTACGACACGGCTGTCCTCTAAGTATCCCCTTCAATATTGTTACCGGCCTGGTTAATCGTTTTGGGCAGCGATTGCCGGCGCTGGGCGGCAGCGACTCGCACATCCCCTACACAGCCGGGCAAGCCTTCACCTGGTTTCCCGGTAAAAGCCCGGCTGATTTACGCGATGCCATTGTGTCGAACGCTGTTCGACCGGGCGGCACTACCTGGAAATTGCGCAGTTTGATGCGCAAGGTGCCGGTGTTGTTAGAGCATCGGGCAAATACCTCGCCGGAGCCGGTGCTGCATCATATTGAACAGTAGTAGAAGAAGAAAGACCAGTTTAGTCGACAGATTGAGACTCCTTTGCTATAGAATAGATTGCGCAACTGGTTGAAGTTGCTATAATCGTAGCCTCAATTCAATGCGTAATAGGCTTAAACAGCATGTTCTACAAGCCTACACCTGTGCGGTTTGCCCAATTAGCCGGCCCGGCCAACCGTCAGTGCTCTATAACAAGAGGAGTTGTTCCCTACAATGATCAAACCGTCACCTATTACCCCCAACGATTTGGACGATGATATTCAAAAAATTATACCGGGTAAAGATCCGGAGCTATCCATCTCGCTAACCCGTATCCCCGTTTTAGAAACCGATATCACCAGCAAAATCGTGCCGGTGTGCGAACCGACACTGGGCGGCAACGAGAAAAAATATGTCAACGATTGCCTCGACTCGAACTGGATCTCGTCCGCCGGAAAGTATATTCCCGTTTTTGAAGAAAAATTTGCCGCAGAGTGCGGCTGTAAATATGGCGTAGCCTGCTGCAATGGTACGGTGGCGTTGCACCTGGCTTTGGCCGCCCTGGGCATCGGCCCCGGTGATGAGGTAATTTTACCGGCCTTTACGATGATTGCTACCATTAATGCAGTAACCTACACCGGAGCCACGCCAATCTTGGTCGACTCCGAGCCGTGCACCTGGAATATCGATGTCGATCAGCTTGCCGACAAAGTCACGCCACGGACAAAAGTCATCATTCCGGTCCACACCTATGGTCATCCGGTCGATATGGATCCGCTGATGGAAATCGCTGAGAAAAACGGTATCTTTGTCTTAGAAGATGCCGCCGAAGCCCACGGAGCCGAATACAAAGGGCGGCGCACCGGCAGTTTGGGCCACGCCGGAGCCTTTAGTTTTTACGCCAACAAAATTATCACCACCGGCGAAGGCGGGATGATCACCACCAACAACACCGAAATGGCCGAGTTAACCCGCAATCTGCGCGACCATGCCTTTTCAACCGAGCGCCATTTCTGGCATAAATTTATGGGCTTTAATTATCGTATGACCAATCTTCAGGCGGCGGTAGGGCTGGCCCAAACCGAGCAACTGCCCGGCTTTGTCGAAAGTCGACGCAAAAACGCGGCGCTTTACAGCCAACTGCTGCAAGAGATTCCGGGTATCGTTACACCGCCGGAAGCCGGTAATGTAAAAAATGTTTACTGGATGTATTCCATTCTCGTGGAAGATGCGTTTGGCATGACGCGCGATGAACTACGCGGCTTCTTAGCCAAACGCGGCATCGAAACCCGAACGTTTTTTATTCCTATGCATCTCCAACCTATCTATCACGATATGTTCAAAGGCCAACGCTATCCGGTTTCTGAAATGCTGTGTGAGCGCGGCTTCTATCTGCCTTCGGCTTCGTCTTTAACTTCAGAGCAAATTCATCACGTGGTCAACGTTGTGCAGCAAGCGTATAATGAGACTCATCGCTAAAAAAGAGCTTATAGATTTTGTCATCTACCTTACGACAAAATGACTTTGGAACGAAAATCGATGATCAAGTTTACGAAGATCAGCTTTTTCGTTATACTAAAATAGACTTGGCTCCTTCGGAACACAGGGGGGCGACAGGCTTATAAACGAAAAACGTAAAGCGTAATTCCTTTTTACGCATCACGTTTTACGTTTTCGTGTCATCCCACAACACCCTATTGAGCCATAGACCTTTGCGTAATGACTTTAAATTCTAACTGTCTCCCTATGCTCTTCACATTGTGTTCCCACTGTTCTATGCTACATTGAGCGCGTGTCAAACTATTTAATTGTCAGGTAAAGAGGGTATGAAAAAAGCAAACTTAGGGCGCGGTCTGCTCATTTTAGCGCTGGCCGTTTTTTTTACCTATAAATATTTTCAACTGGGTTACACCATCTATCCTATCTATGCCATTATCTTAGGTGGGTTAGGTCTGCTGAGTTTAATTAATGTCCTTCCGGCCCGCTGGCAGAATTTAGCCGCTAATCTGGGTGTCAGCCTTTTCTTTCTCGATTTTGTTTTCGCCGAGATCAATCTCGCTGAAGTTGGTCAGGCCATCGTCAACGCCAATTACACGCTACTCTTCCTATCGATGGCCGTGATGTTTATCCACATCTTTTTCCGAACGTTACGCTGGCAATGGCTTCTCAAACCTATGGGTGAGGTCTCTTTTTGGCCAGCCTGTCGCGCCTTGCTAATTGGCATCACCGGTAACACCGTTCTCCCGGCCCGGGCCGGCGAATTTTTACGCGCCTTCGTACTAGGTCGTTCCACCGGTCTCTCGAAAACCGGTGTCTTCGCCACGCTCGTCGTTGAGCGTCTTTTCGATGGGATGACCGTTCTCATGGTGCTGTTGGGCGTGATTATTTTAGGCGTGCGCAATGAACAGCTACAAACCGTAGGGATTTTAGGCGGGATTTTCTACGTGGGGATCATCGTCGGCCTAGTCATCTTTATGACCAAGCGACACTGGGCCGATGCGTTGATCAATAAATTTTTGCCGCATAATCTGGCTGAAAAAATACTGGAACTACTCGATGGTTTCAGCAGCGGCTTGGAAGTTCTCAAGAACCCCGGCCAACTGGCCATGGTCACCATTTACAATATGCTAACCTGGATTTTTGTACCGATTTCGATGTGGCTGGCGCTGTTATCGCTCGATTTTGGAGCGCCGGTTCCGTGGCAGGCTCCCGTTTTAATGCTGCCGGTGATGGCCCTTGGTCTAACCGTTCCGGCGGCTCCAGGCGGTGTGGGTTTGGTTCAAGCCGCCATCAAATTAACGCTAGATCTGACTTTCGTCAACCTGGCAGTCGCTTCGAACTTTGATGAAACGGTTGCTGCCGCCGGTATTCTCATCCACATTACCCAGTTTGCTCCGGAAGTTATTCCCGGCATATTCTGCTTTATGTATGAGGGGCTATCAACCAGCGATATCAAATCGGGCCAGCAAATAACCGGCGAAAGCCCAGCCACTGTGGCTACCCCAGCCGACTAAATGAACAGACGTACGCAGTTTAGAGAAGCATTTGTTTGTAAATCAACAAATGAATCGGGGAGTCACAAAGCTAGCTTCGTGATTCCCCGATTCATTTCTAAAACCACAATTAAATTGTTCTTGTTTCGTGTTATTGGCGTAGGTCGTTACGAAATTTAACAATAGTGTTTCAGGCGATCGAACACATTTGGGGTTTCTGAAATAAGCTGCCAATTCACCGCATTCGGTTCCTCCCACGCGCCCAGACTATTCTGCTCCGACAAAATCGGGTCGGTCTGGCTGGGAGCAATATACAGGCGGACCGCTGCCACAACCTCATCACCCGCGAGTTCTTCATCCGCCAGAAAAATACTACTCGACGGCACGCTCTCCATAAGAGCTTTTCGAATATCGACAGCAGCCTGCTCCATAGATGTCCAAATTCTCTCAGAGTCCAATAGAGACGCACCCTCCGAGAATACTAAAACCAAATAGATATTTTCGGTGATGATGTTTATAAAGAAAGTCTGATCACGCTTTGATAATTCGTGATCAGGATCGATGGCCCAACGGTCAGATGATAACCCGGCAGCGTCATCATTGATTGCGTCAATCGCTTGTTGAGCAAGACAACGGATTGTTTCATGTTCTGGGGTGAGGGTAATGGCCACTGTTTGGCTTACAGCATCAACAAGGAAAATATGCTGAGCTTGCATCTGGTGCGCCAAACTCTCCAAAATTCGCCGCAGCAAACGGGCTAAATCGCGATAACGTTCCAAATGTTGGTGAAGTAGGGTATCGACAAGGCGTAAAAATTCAAGCGGCCTAAAGGGGCGTAAAATTGGATTGGTACCGAGAGCGCGGGCGGGGGTTGCCAAGAGATGGTGCGCAGTTGAGAGCATCAGTATAACGGGTACGTCCGGATCAAGGTAGGACACGCTCTCGACCAATTCCAAGCTGTCTAGATCTGAAATGAGTGAGTCGATGATAACCAAGTCAAACGCTCGAACTTTTAGTTCGTCCAACGCTTGATGGCCTGTGGTTAAAATTTCTATCTGGCAGGAATTTGAAAGATGGGCTAAACTACGACGTAGTGGGATATCAATCGAATCTTGATGACAAACAAGTAGGATGGCCTTCATGGTTCTCGCTCACAATTTCAGTTGTTAAACAGCAACACTTCCTTAATCAAAGTATACCGCAAATCCCTTTTTTGATCCGTAAATTTTGAATAAATAAATTGGACAAAATAAAGAAAATCTTGTACCATCTAACTGCTTTGTGAAATTCGTAGCAAACTATCCATTTGTCCAGGTACTGCTAAATCTGCTACGAAAAATGACACCTAAACCATTTGGCAAGAATCGCCAGAGCGTGTTATAATCAGTCGCCGCTCAACAAAAGGATGTAAAGTTAACTTATGCCATTAGACCTATACTTTGCGCCTCCTTTATTGGCTTTGCCAAGCCCACTAAGTTGTTAATTTATCTAAGGCTCTATGAAGAGCAACGGCTAGGCTTAAAATCTCTAACCAGTCGTAAGCTTAAAAAGAGTGAGTTCTGTGAAAAGAAACCCGCAACATCTCACAAAAGCTTTCGCTGAAGGGTATGGGTTGGGGATAAAATTTTTTACGGTTTTGGCCTGCCCTATTCTTTCCGGTGCTGCGTGCGGCATTTGGTTAGACCGCTTGCTGCTAACTAAGCCTTGGATAATGTTGCTGATGCTCATTCTAAGTTTTGCCTTCGCTATGTATGCCGTTTACCGCATTGCATCACGGCTGCAAGAGGAGGCTTCTAATTAATAAAAGGGAGTTTCAATAACGCTTATGAAGAAAGCATTGCCCTTCATTCTTGTTGCTATTGTTTTAGCTGTTGCCAGTATGTTTCTCCCGGTGGAGAAACCGCCTACCTCTCTCAGCGCCGAAACCTTGGCGCATATTGGTCCGTTTAATTTTACAAACTCGATGTTAACCGCATGGGTCGGTACCATTATTATTGCTGTCTTCTTTTTTATGGCGACCAGCAATATGAAATTGAAGCCCAGCGGTATGCAAAACTTTGTCGAGTTCTTTGTTGAGGGCATCTATAACCTCACCGAAAGTATTGCCGGGCCAAAACACGTTGATAAGTTTTTTACTATTCCCACCACCATCTTTGTTTTTGTTTTGGTCACAAACTTCTTTGGGCTATTGATTGGTGTTCCGCTGATTAGCCTGGGGATATGTGCCGAAGAACACCACGAAGAGGCTACTGAGGAAGTTGTAGCCGAAGCACCGCCTGAAATAGAAGAAACCCATGCCGGTTGGAGTACTTGTGAAGCGGGTCAGCATATTATTCCCTTCTTCCGTGCTCCCGCAGCAGACCTCAACTTTACCTTTGCGCTGGCCATTATTACGCAGATTGCGGCCTGGACATTTGGCTTTACGGTGCTTGGTTTTGGCGGTTTTATGAGTAAATTCTTCATTACGGAGGGTATCACCAAAGCCAAATCAGGTGCCGATTATGCACTCGGCATAATCGATTTTCTGGTTGGATTAATTGAGCTTTTGAGTGAATTTGTAAAAATTATCGCGTATACCTTCCGACTTTTCGGGAACATCTTCGCCGGCGAGGTTATGCTCGTGGTTATTATGTTCTTGGTGCCGCTTTTCATTGTTACGCCACTCATTGGCTTTGAGATTTTTGTTAATTTCATTCAGGCATTCGTCTTCTACATCTTGTCCGTAGCATTCTACACCATCGCGGTTCAACCGCACGGTGGACACGAAGAAGAAGCGCATTAATTAGGTAAAATACACACTGTCTATCAACAGTTGTAGAAATTGAATCACCATAATCAATAGGAGGATTTCAAATAATGGAAGTTGAAGCCGCAAAATTACTCGCTGCTGGTTTGTCTGTTGGTTTAGGGGCTATTGGCCCTGGTATCGGAATCGGTGTTGTCGCCAGCGGGGCGCTCCAGTCGATGGCGCGCAATCCGGAAATGTCGGGCCAGGTTGTTACCTACATGTTCGTGGGTATCGCTTTCTCCGAAGCCTTGGCAATTTTCGGTTTGGTATTTGGTTTAATATTCCTATTCGTTCTGTAACAGACGCTACTTAAATGAAAAACGAGCAGAAGGAGGCTAGAGTGTGGAAGCCTTAGGTATAGACCTACTTAATATTATTATTTACGGTATCAACTTCTTCGTGGTGCTCTTTCTTTTGCAGCGTCTGGCATTTAAGCCGGTTAAAGAGATGCTGGAAAAGCGCCGTAAAGAGATTGAAAGCGGTTTAACCGCCGCCGAGCATGCGCAGCAAGAAGCCGCTCGCCAGCGGGCCGAGTTTGAAAAAGAGTTGTCCAAAGCACGCCAATCTTCGCAAGAAGAAGCGCGCAAAGCTGCTGAAGCTACGGAAAACATGCGTAAGGAAATTTTAGAGTCGGCTCGCAAAGAAGCTGAAGAGATCCGCATGCGAGCAAAAGACGAAGCCGAGCAAGAGCGCCAGCAAGTTATGGCCGATCTGCAAAAACAGGCTGCTGCTTTGTCGATGCAGATTACGCGCAAAGTAGTGGGCGAAGCTATCGACCCTGCTGCACAGCGCAAACTGGTTGACAAGTTCTTAGCTGACTTAGGAGAGGCATAGTGGCTACACAAGAGCTACCGCGAAAATATGCGACGGCCGTCTTCAGTTTAGCCCTAGAAAAATGGATAACCGCCCTCAAAGCAACGCAGGACAAGTTATCTGAAAATCCGGCTTTGCTGCAAAAGCTGCAAAACTCGGAACTCTCTTTTGGCGAACGGCAAAAAGCATTAGACGCTATCATTCCGACTGAAGGCGACTCGTATGTACACAATTTCTTGTACACGATGTTGCGCGATGGTGACATCGGCATTTTGGGCGATGTCATCGACGAAATTGGCCGGATGACCAGCGGCGGCCCGGAAGTGCAGGTGGCTCGCGTAACCACGGCCACGGCGCTCGCTGAGGACGAAAAAGAAAAGTTCCGCCAACAGTTGCGCAAGAAGTATGGCCAAACTTTGGAATTTGTATTCAACGTAGACTCGTCGATTTTGGGCGGGGCAGTCGTGCAAGTGGGTGATAAAATCATCGACGGCAGCGTGGCCAGCCGCCTTTCAGCGATGGGTAATTTACTTGGGGTAAGGTAAGTTTACCTCCATGTACATCTTAGCGAATTTTCTTGACATCGTTTTGGAGGGAAAATGGTATTAAAGTTAGACGATATTACCGCACAGATACGTCAGCAGATTGAGTCTTTTGATGCTCCAATTGAAACGGCTGACGTTGGAACCGTTATCAGCATTGGTGACGGTATCGCCCGGATTAGTGGGTTGGCCAATGTCATGGCCACCGAACTGCTTGAATTTCCCGGCGGCGTTTTAGGAATGGCGCTAAACCTAGAAGAAGATGAGGTTGGCGCTGTTATTTTAGGCGACTATGAACACATCGAAGAGGGTAATACGGTCAAAAGCACCGGTCGTATCTCCTCTGTGCCGGTTGGCGAAGCCCTGATCGGGCGGGTTGTCAACGCCATTGGTGAACCGATCGACGGTAAAGGTCCCATTCAACACGAGACCTACTACCCGGTTGAAAAAATCGCGCCCGGCGTTATCGAGCGGGCCAACGTTGATACTCCGGTACAGACCGGTATCACGGCTGTTGATGCGATGATCCCAATTGGCCGGGGCCAGCGAGAGCTTATCATCGGTGACCGTCAAACCGGTAAAACGGCTATCGCCATCGATACGATCATCAACCAAAAAGGTAAAGACCTGATCTGTATCTACGTGGCTATCGGCCAGCGCCAGGCGCAGGTAGCGCAGGTAGTGGGTACCCTGGAAGAGTACGGCGCAATGGACCACACCGTGGTCGTTGTGGCCGGCGCGTCCGACCCGGCTCCGATGCAGTATATTGCGCCCTACTCCGGTTGCTCCATTGGCGAATTTTTTATGGAGAGAGGCCAGGATGCCCTCATCATTTATGATGACTTAAGCAAGCACGCCTGGGCTTATCGCGAGATTTCGCTGCTGCTGCGCCGCCCGCCCGGACGCGAGGCTTACCCCGGTGACCTGTTCTACCTTCACTCGCGCTTGTTAGAACGTGCGGCCCAGTTGTCGGAGGCTAACGGTGGCGGATCGCTGACCGCGCTGCCGATTATTGAAACGCTGGCCGGTGACGTGAGTGCTTACGTACCCACCAACGTTATCTCGATTACCGATGGGCAGATTTTCTTGGAAAGTGACCTTTTCTACTCCGGCCAACGACCGGCCATCAACGCCGGTATCTCGGTCTCGCGGGTAGGGGGCGATGCCCAAACCAAGGCGATGAAGAAAGTTGCCGGTCAGATGCGTCTCGACCTGGCGCAGTATCGTGAACTGGCTGCGTTTGCTCAGTTCGGCTCCGACCTCGACAAATCTACGCGCGACCAGTTGGACCGCGGTCTGCGTCTGACGGAGCTGCTCAAGCAGCCGCAGTACCAGCCCCGTGAACTGGCCGAGCAGGTTATCAGCATTTATGCCCTAACCCGTGGTTATGCTCGTGAGGTACCTGTGGAAAATGTTCAGGAGTATGTAACCGGCTTGATGTCTTTTGTCAATTCAAACCATCCCGGTGTTGCTCAATCACTTCAGGATCAAAAGGTCTTGTCGGATGATATTGAAGCGGCCCTGCGCTCTGCACTGGCCGAGTACAACCAGAACAGCGGCTATCCCGTTCCAGAAAAGTAAGTATTAGAGGTGCTATGTGGCAAGCGTTCGAGAGATTAAACGACGGATCAAAAGTGTAAAAAATATATCGCAGGTTACCCGGGCCATGCAGATGATCGCTGCATCGCGGATGCGCCGTGCTCAAGAGCAGGCGCTGGCGTCTCGACCCTATGCGGCCAAGTCATGGGAAATTCTCATGCATTTTGCGGCGCAGGGAACCAATGTCGAGCAGCTTCATCCGCTTTTGGCCAGCCGCGAAACGGTAAAAAATGTCGGCATTATTCTCATCACCGCTGATAAAGGGTTGGCCGGGGGTTACAACGGTAACGTTATTCGCAAGACAACGCGCTATATGCAAAGCGAAGGGCACGAAGATGCCAGCATCGTCGCCGTCGGCAAAAAAGGTCGAGACTTTATGCTCCGCTTTGGCCGCAAGGTCATTGCCGAGTTTACCGACATGCCGCCGCGGCCCACGTCTTTTGATGTTGCGCCCATCGCTCGGCTAGCGGTTGACGGCTTCCTAAAAGGCGAGTTTGATGAAGTTCACCTGGCTTACACCGATTTTGTCAACACCCTAACCCAAGTTCCAACTATCCGGCTGCTGTTGCCGATCAAGCCCGGTGCCGATCAACTGAGCGACGTGATGCGCGATTATATCAGCGACACCAAACCGATGACCAAAGCCCCCTACATTTACGAACCCGATCCAACCACGCTGCTCGATGCCATTCTGCCCAACCTGACGGAAGTACAAATCTATCAGGCAGTGCTTGAGGCACGGGCTAGCGAAGAATCGGCGCGGATGGTGGCTATGCGTAATGCAACCGAAAACGCGAAAGAACTGATTGGTGACCTGACCTTGACCTACAACAAAGCGCGTCAAGCGGCCATCACCAAAGAGATGCTGGATATTGCCGGTGGTGCTGAAGCACTGGCCCAAGCAAGTTAAGTGATAATTATACGTGGCAATGAGGGAGACAGACGTTCCCTGATTGCGCTAGGAGAAAACTATGTCTAAAGAATCTGTTGGCCGAATTACGCAGGTGCTGGGCGCGGTCGTTGATGTAGAATTTCAATCTGAAAAAGATCTACCCGAAATTTTTGACGCGGTTGAAGTGGCCCGCGAAGGCCAAGACTCGCTCGTTTTGGAAGTACAGCAGCACATGGGCGATGGCAACGTTCGCACGATTGCTATGGACACCACCGACGGCCTGCGCCGCGGCATGACAGCCGTAGGTACCGGTGCCCCCATTAGCGTGCCCGTTGGTCCGGCCAGTTTAGGCCGTATCTTCAACGTTCTGGGCCGCCCCGTTGATAATATGGGTCCGGTCGAGGCCGAAACCTACTACCCCATTCACCAAGAGGCTCCCGAATTCAAAGATCAGATTACCAAAGCTGAAATCTTTGAAACCGGTATCAAGGTCATCGACCTGATTGCCCCCTTTAGTAAGGGTGGTAAAACCGGTATCTTCGGTGGTGCCGGTGTGGGTAAGACGGTGGTTATTCTTGAGCTTATCGCATCGCTGGCACGTGAGCACGGCGGTTACTCGGTCTTTGCCGGGGTGGGCGAGCGCACCCGTGAAGGGACGCAGCTTTACCAGGAAATGCAGGAAGCCGGTGTACTCGACAAGCTGTGTATGGTTTTCGGCCAGATGAACGAACCGTCGGGGGTGCGATTACGCGTGGCCTTGACCGGTTTGACAATGGCCGAATATTTCCGTGATGAAGGGCGCGACGTACTGCTCTTTATCGACAACATCTTCCGCTTTGTTATGAGTGGTTCCGAAGTGTCGGCGCTGTTGGGGCGAATGCCTAGCGCGGTTGGTTACCAGCCGACGCTGGCTTCTGAGATGGGTGAATTGCAGGAACGGATCACCTCGACCACCAAAGGCTCGATCACCAGTATGCAAGCTGTTTACGTACCGGCTGATGACTACACTGACCCGGCTCCGGTAACCACCTTCGCTCACCTGGATGCGACCATCTCGCTCGAGCGCTCGATTGCTTCGCTGGGGATTTACCCCGCCGTTGACCCGCTGGCTTCCACCAGCCGGGTCCTTGACCCCCGCGTGGTCGGTGAAGAGCATTACGAAGTCGCTCGTGGGGTACAGAGTGTGCTCCAGCGCTACAAAGATTTGCAGGACATCATCGCCATTTTGGGGATTGACGAACTCTCCGAAGACGACAAGCTGGCCGTAGCCCGAGCGCGTAAAATTCAGCGCTTCTTCTCGCAGCCGTTTAGTGTGGCCGAGCAGTTCACCGGGCGACCGGGTCGCTACGTACCTATCCAAGAGACGGTTAACGGCTTTAAGCGTATTTTGGATGGTGAGTTGGATGATGTGGCCGAGCCGAACTTCTACATGGCCGGTAATATCGACGAGGTTCTCGAGCGCCACAGAAGCGAGGGCTAAACTATGGCTACATTCCGTCTTGAGATCGTTACCATTGAAGGGAAGGTCTTTGACGAAGAAGTGAATATGGTCGTTGCTCCCGGCGTGGAAGGGGTGATGGGTATTTTGCCGCGTCACGCACCGCTGTTGACGCGCCTCCATTTTGGCGAGTTGCAGATCAAAAAAGATGGTCAGGCCGATCAGTTCTACGCGGTCGGCGGTGGTGTGATGGAAGTCCAAGGCTCACAGGTGATTGTTCTGGCCGACTCAGCCGAACACGTCGATGAAATCGACATCGCTCGCGCCGAAGAAGCGCGTCAGCGAGCTGAGGAGCGGTTAGCTCAAGCCAGTAAAGATCAACTGGACTTTGATCGCGCTGAGGCAGCCCTGCGACGTTCGGCCAACCGCATCAAGCTGGCTCGTCGTCATCGCCAAAGAGGGGGCTACGGGGTTCAAACACCCGACGGCCGCTAACCTTCTTTTTTCAAAACATGTATCGAAGCCAGGAGCAGCATAACGCTCCTGGCTTTTTTAATGCGGATTATTTGGATCATAGTGCAAATTGATTTAGAATGACAGTTCATTATTGTCAGTGTTGGAGAACCTTGCATGTTTGCTAAAAAAGTCGGCATCGACCTGGGGACGTTTAGCATCCTCATTTATGTAAAGGGGCGCGGCATCGTCCTGCAAGAGCCATCTGTTGTGGCTATCTCGCAAAAGGATGACCGGATTGTAGCGATTGGGCAAGAAGCCCTGTCGATGCTGGGCCGCGTGCCTGAAGCCATCGAGATTGTGCGACCGCTGCGCAACGGGGTTATTGCCGATTACTACGTTACAGAAAAAATGCTCGACTTTTATATCGAACGATTAGTCGGGCGCTTTCGGCTTTTCCCGCCGGAGGTCATGATTAGCACGCCGGTCGGTATTACCAGCGTCGAGCGCCGCGCTGTGGAAGATGCTGCCCGGAAAGCAGCTCGTCGACAGTCGTACACCATCCCGGAACCGCTGGCGGCAGCTATCGGAGCAGGTATGCCTATTGATACGCCGACCGGCAACATGGTGCTCGATGTAGGGGGCGGCACCAGCGAGGCCGCCGTCATCGCCATGAATGGAATCGTTACCAGCGACTCAATCCGCATTGCAGGGATGAAGCTGGATGAAGCGATTATGAACTTTATCCGGCGGAAGTATAACCTGATTATCGGGGAACAAACTGCTGAAGAAATAAAAATCAAGATTGGCAGCGCAACCCATCTTGAGGACACTGTCGAAATGGAAGTCAAAGGGCGCGATCAAGTAGCCGGTCTTCCCCGCACCATACGGGTTAACTCCGACGAAGTGACTGAAGCGTTGAGCGAACCTTTAATCGCAATTAGCAGCGTGGTCAAGAGCGTCTTAGAAAAAACTCCGCCGGAATTGGCTTCGGACATTATTGACCGCGGCGTGATTATTACCGGCGGCACGGCACAGCTCCGCAACCTCGATCAGATGCTCACAGAACAGATCGGTGTACCCTGCTATATTGCTGACAACCCCGTAGCCTGTGTGGCTTTGGGCGCAGGCTGGGGTTTGGAAATGCGCGACGCATTAGAAAGAGCCGCGCTTCCTTCCTACTATTAACTTCACTTTTCTGTTACTCTAAATGGAATACCTCGCCAAAAGGTGGGGTATTTTTGTTTTTAGCCCGTTACGTTAGGCCAGATAATAGGTCATCTTTTGAAGGTGCGCGACAGGATCAATATATTGAACGTGGACGTGACTGGGAACGCTGAGGGTGATGGGGGCATAGTTGAGGATAGCTTTTACATCGGCTTCAATCAACATATCGGTAACGTCTTGGGCAGCAGCGGCGGGTACGGCTACAATAGCCATACGAATACGCATATCAGAAACTACCTCTTTTAAGGTGTCGACGTGGCGAACAGCCCCGTCGCCAAAAGATTGACCAACCACCTCCGGGTCGGCATCAAATACAGCTGTAATATGAAACCCTTTGCTGGAAAAGCCACCATAATGAGCAATAGCCTGTCCGAGGTCTCCAAAACCAACAAGTGCCAACGACCAATCGCGATCGACGTGCAAAATTCTAGAAATTTGGTCACGAAGATAGCTTACTTCATACCCTGTCCCTTGCTTGCCAAATTCGCCAAAATGAGATAAATCTTTTCGAATCTGAGCCGATCCGATACTTAAAATTTGCCCCAATTCTTGTGACGAAGTGAATTCTTGGCCTGCCTCTGCCAATAGTGTGAGCGCTCGAAGATAAATCGGCAATCGCCCAATTACAATATCAGGAACCTCAGCCCCGGCCATAACTGTGGTGACTCCTTACCTATGGTGGATTTATCGAAAAACCCTTCAGAGAAGAATTTCACAATATCGTTACTCGCTATCTTACCATAAATCTAGTCAATGAGCAACCGTTAAAAAGGGTCAACGTTATGGTAAATTGACAATCTAACCAGGCTTGCATAGAATGCATCGTCTGTTTAAAGTACGATAGATTGACTATGAAGGATGGAGAATGAACAAAAGTTGTATCGCACTCCTTGGATTACTCTTTGCAATGACCTTAGCTGCGTGTGGCACCACGGCACCGCCGCCCGGCATAGAAGAAACGGTCGCGGCAGCAGTTGACGCGACCGTCGCCGTTATAAGCACTCAGACCGTAGCCGATGTGCCGAAGCCCTCTCCTTACCCCACGTATACGCCTTATCCAACCTATACTGCCCAAGCGATGGCCGGAGCCGTCATTCGACCTCGCGAAACGACTACGACTGAACCAACCGACGAACCTTCTACTGATGAGGCAACCACGGAAGCCACAACCGAAGCCACGACAGAAGCCGCATCTATGCCTGTCGAGGTTATCCCGCTAGACTCTATACAATCGACCGTACGCTCCGTTGATGGGGCCGAGATGGTATTTGTTCCGGCCGGTGAGTTTTTGATGGGAGCCAGTGACGCCGATTTGGCAAACGTCGGCGCAGGGGGAGAGCCTAAATTTGCCGGAGGCGACGAGCAGCCGCAGCATCCGGTTGAGGTGGAAGCGTTTTGGATAGATCGCACCGAAATTACCAATGCTCAGTTCAGCGAGTTTGCCAACCTAACCGGTTATAAAACTACGGCCGAATTGGAAGGCTACGGCACCAGCACCGGCGAGCAAATAGAAGGCGCTACATTTTATCACCCCCGTGGTTTGGATACCGGAATTGACGCTATAGCCGATCATCCGGTTGTGCAAGTCAGCTGGTTTGATGCCCAGACCTATTGTGAATGGGCGGGCGGGCGGCTGCCCACCGAAGCGGAGTGGGAAAAAGCAGCCAAAGGCACCGCCAGCGACCGTATCTTTCCATGGGGTAATGCTTTTCAGCTTCCTGAATTTGATTTATCCGGCGTCACTAACTATTGCAGCGATAGCTGCCCATCCGAAGACAAAGCCTCTGATGTCGACGATGGATACGCTTACACTGCGCCTGCAGACAGCTTCCCGGCCGGAGCCAGTCCTTACGGAGCCTTAAATATGGCCGGCAACGTGTGGGAATGGGTTGATGGCACCTATTTAGGGTATCCGGGCAACAGCTATGAACTGGCCGATACATTTAACGATTATTTCAAAATTGTGCGGGGTGGCTCGTGGGATAATTCTGCTCAACATCTGCGCACTACATTTCGGGTAAATAACGAGCCTCGTATGCGCAGTGACGGTACCGGCTTCCGCTGTGCTGCCGACGCCAACACATTTGTGCCTTTATCCGGTACGGACACCGTTCCTGAAGAGACTGCCGAACCGACCATCGAGCCAAACGCAGAAGCAACTATCGAACCAACAGCTGAGATGACCATCGAGCCTACCTCTGAAGCGACGGTTGAAACCGAACCAGTTGTTGACCCCACCATCCAGCCAACTCTTGAGTCGACCGCTGAGCCAACTCTCGAACCAACTATAGAACCAACGCAGGAGGCGGAATAGAAGGCTAAACACGCAGGCTTCTTTTTTCAGCCTTCTTTACCTAACCTCAATTCTTAACAAATCCTCTAAGGGAAATGTACCAAGCTATTAGTTACAGCGCTGCGGGAGCGAAACAGGAGTTTCGCTCCCGCAGTTGAGTTTGCTTGGTGTCTACTTTCTTCCTCTCTGTCGTCTCGCTTTTTGCAATTCAACTGATTCTGTCTGTCTTCTATTTAATTCCTCTATAGGATGATTGCTTGCCATTTTCGTACCAAATTCAAAAAAACAGTTGACAGCAAAATAGATTAATGATACAATGTGAACGTTCACAAACGAAACGTTCACATTTAAATCTCACTCCGCACTAACTTCAATCTTTAAACAGGAATTTTCATAATTTTATGGCAAGAGCAAAGAAGCGAGCCACGATAAAAGATGTTGCCGCCGAGGCCGGGGTCTCATACCAAACGGTTTCGAGAGTTATTAACGATCACCCCAGCGTTACCGATAAGACCCGCACCAAGGTTCAAGAGGCGATCGAGACGCTTGGTTTTCGCCCCAGTCTGGCGGCTCGCAGTTTACCCCAACGTCGCTCATTTATCATCGGTCTAATCGTTCCCTATGAGGCCGACTATCTTTTTAGAGACCCCAACCTCATTGCCCAAATCAGCGGTATCGATGCCGAGGCCAACGCCCAAGGCTATAACCTCCTCCTATCGACCGCCGGCCAATCGGATAACGGTCTCGACGCCTATGAGCGCTTTATTCGTAACCAAGTAGCTGACGGCGCTATCGTCGTCGAAACGGCCAGTTTGCAGGAGGGGAATGCCCGACTGGCTCGGCAGGGTTATCCTTACGTCAGCATCGGTTACGACACCACCGCAAATGCCTGCAGCGTCCATTGCAATGACTATGAGGGAGCCCGAGAGGCAACCCTTCATCTATTACAAAAGGGCCATCGCCGGATTGGGGTCATCAACGGCCCCCCACTCGGGGCTATTGGTTCGATGCAGGAGCGCTTGAACGGTTATCAACGCGCTCTAGCGGATGCGAATATCCCCTTCGACGCCAACCTGGTTTACGATGGCGATTATACGCGCCCCAGTGGTCAAACCGCGACCCAACATCTAATGGCGCTGGCCGATCCACCCACAGCCATTTTCGCCTTCAACGATCGCATGGCTATGGGGGCCGTTCGCGCCTTGGACGAGGCCGGGCGGCGCGTCCCTGAGGATGTGGCCGTTGTTGGTTTTGATGATATTACAACCGCCGGTGATTTTAACCCGGCGCTAACAACCGTTCGGCAACCGGCCAAATTGATGGGTCAAATCGCGGCTCAGATGCTCTTCAAACTGATCGACGGTCAATCGGTAGACTCTCAAGAAAGGGTTCTACCTGCTGAACTGGTTCTTAGAAAGTCATCATAAGATATTGATCTTATCAAAGGAGGATGAGGGTTGGTGTAAAAAACAAGGGTGTTGATTATGGGGATGACCCCAATAAAGCGTAAATTTCATTGATGAAAAATGAGGAGAATGATAATGAAGTCAATCTATCGTTTATTGGCAATTTTGAGTCTAGTTTTCTTTTTAGTGGGCTGTGGTGGCGCAGCGACCCCGACTGATGCTCCGGCTGAAGAGGAAGCGCCGGCCGAAGAAGAAGCGCCGGCTGAAGAAGAAGCTGCCGTTGAGGAAGAGGGGGTAGAAGAAGAGCCGATGGAAGAGGAAGCCGCTACCGAGGAAGAAGCATCAGAAGAGCCGGCTGAGGCAGCAGCCGCCAGCGGCGATGGCATTACCTTACGCTGGCGAACGCGCCCCGATAACCAGGCCGAGATCGATGTTTACCAAAATGTGAGCGACGACATCAGTTCAGCGATGGAAGGTGTGACTTTGCTCTACGAGCCGGGTGGCAGCGAAACCTCCAGCTATCAGGATGTTTTGAAGACGGAGATTGCCGCCGGAACCGCACCGGATGTATTCTGGATTCCCGGCACCGATGTCGCTGATTTTGCAACACGTGGTTTGATCATGGATCTTCGTTCAATGGCCGACGCTACCGAAGGCTACAGCGACGACGATTTTTATCCTGGCCCGATGGAACATTTGACCTTCAATCCCGAAAGCGGCAGCAGCGGTGAGGCGCTGTGGGGGCTGCCCCGTGACGTATCAACCTTCGCCCTTTACCTTAACCTTGACCTGATCAACGAAGTCGGCGCGCCCGACCCGCGCGAACTAGCCGCCAATGGCAACTGGAACTGGGATACCTTCCTGGAAGTGGCCTCAGCAACGCGCGGCCTAGGCAGCGACATCTTTGGCTACGGTCAAAACGCATGGTGGGGTCCGTACGGCTACTGGATCAACGCCGCCGGCGGTAGCTTCTTCAGCGAGGATCGCACTGCCTGCGCCTTGAACACCGAGGAATCGTTGGCCGGCTTGGAGTTCGAGCAGAAGCTGTACACCGATTTTGACGTGGCTGTCCCTTACGGCGAAGATAGCGAGCCGCCCTTTTTGGCCGGTAAAGTGGCTATGTTCCAAAACGGTCGCTGGGCTACCCCCGGAACCCGCGCCAGCGCCGATTTCAACTGGGATGTGGTCGAACTACCCGATGGACCAGCCGGTCCCAGCAACTGGCTCTTCTGGGGTGCTTATGTGGTTAACGCTAAAACCGAACACCCCGAAGAAGCTTGGAATCTGATCCAGCAGCTAACTACGGCCGAGACGCAGGGCAAGATCGCCGAGTTGGGAGCCAACGTACCCAGCCGGGTTAGCGAGGAAGCCTTAGACGCCTTCCTAAACTTTACCCCGCCCGAAAACAACCAGGCCTTTTTGAACGGCTTAGCCAACAACCCGGCCACCGAAGGTCCGCTGTGGGCCGGCAGTTGGCCGGAGTACGACGCTACCATGGGGCCGGAAGTTCAGGCCGTTTTGACCGGCAACAAATCGATTGATGACTTTGCTGCTTCTATCTGTGACGAGGCCAACAAAGCGTTCAACTAAACCAAAAACGTAGAAGAAACCGGGTGGGTTAAAGCACCCGGTTTCTCTCAAATGAGGTTTCCACGCAGGATCCTGCGCCTCAATGAAAAAGCTTGAACGGAGTAGTTCAATGGCAACCGTAACCGCAACACCCGGGCACCAGGCCCAAAACACAGATGCATGGCTCACCATCGCCGTCGTTTGGCATGCTTTGCTATGTGTAGCCAGTTTGGGCGGCACTTTCTGGCTCTGGCAGACCGAGACGATAGCCGGCCAAAGTTGGCTACAAACACTCTTGACGGTACTGCTTCTGTTAATGGCCGCAGCCAGCGGTCTAGCCGCCCCGCTCATCATCCGGCGTGATCATCGGGGGCGTGTTTTATCACTCGTCGTGAATTATTTGGGTTTTCTGGTTTGCTTCTTTGGGGCCTGGCACGTACTGGGCATCTTTTCAGGCCTTAATGATCTGGCCGGCACCTTTGGCCGAGGTATTCCCTTTCTCTTTGCAGTTTTCATCGGCTACCTCGTGGGTGCGTTTGGCGATCGTTTTGAAGACAACCCGGCTCAGCAGCAGCTTTTCCAGCGCATCGGACGGATCATCATGCTGGTGGCCTTTGTTATGTTTCTTTTCGCTATCGGCTTGGTGCAAGGTCTCATCGCCATTGCGGGGCGCATTGACGGGCCGTTACCCATCGCCTTGGCTGTTGGCTCTGTTTTATTTGCGACCATGATCTGGGTTATGTGGCGACAACCCGCTGCCGACGCAATGAACGCTAACAATTCTCACACCGAGATGCTCAACGGCTATCTGTTTCTCTCGCCAAATTTGTTAGGGTTTTTGGTATTTTTTGCTGGGCCGCTCCTCTTTTCGCTCTACATCAGCTTCACCGACTCCGACGCCTTCAGTACGCCCAACTGGGTCGGCTTTGACAACTATGCGGATATCCTCAACATGAGCATCGCTCAGTTGGATGCACCTAATCAGCCCTTTTCCGAAGTTATGGACGTCAGCACCTACAGCGAGATGACCCGCTTCAATTTCTTTGGTCAGAATATCGTCATCGGCGCCGAGGACAGACTCTTCTGGCTGGCGCTGCGCAACACCATTGTTTTTGTGCTGGTGGCTGTACCGCTCAGCGTCATCCCGGCGCTGTTTCTATCGAACCTGCTTAACAGCAAAATTCCGGGGATGAAATTTTTCCGGGCGGTCTACTTTATTCCCAGCATCGCCGCCGTGGTCGGCATCGCCCTGATTTGGCAGTTGCTTTTCAATGCGACCATCGGCTACATCAACTATTTTATCGCAACCGGCATCGAGTTTACCAATCAAATTCTGGGAACAGCCATTGCCGACCCGCAGATCCGCTGGCTTTCCGATAGTCGGACGGCGCTGCTGTCGGTCATCATTATCGTCGCCTGGCAAACGATGGGCTTCAATACTGTCCTATTTTTGGCCGGCCTACAGAACATCCCCAAAGATCTATACGAAGCCGCTACGGTCGATGGAGCCGGCTCGTGGGCCCAGTTCTGGCGTATTACCCTGCCGATGCTGGCCCCGACTACCTTTTTTGTGGTAACGATGACCACTATCCAGGCCATGCAGGTCTTCGACCATATCTTTATTTTGATGAACCCGCCGGCTGGTCCCAACAACTCTACCCTGTCGATGGTGCTCTATCTCTATCAAAAAGGCTTCCAGCGCTTTGAGCAGGGCTACGCCTCGGCCATCGCCTGGGTGTTGTTTATCTTCATTTTTGCGCTCACATTCTTACGCTTTCAGCGCGAGCGGGCGTCGGCCTACGAAGGGTAATCAAGGAGAGAAAAATGCAATCCTACCGTCTAACGAAAATACTAACCAACACCACGGTGTATATTATTCTGACCGTCTTCGCCCTTTTTATGCTGTTTCCGTTTATCTTTATGTTCACTACATCCTTAAAAGAGCCGCAGGACACCTTCCGCTACCCGCCGCGACTACTGCCCCGCGAGCCGATTACCACATTTGTGGAAGGTTTTGATGAACCGCTGCCCCTGTATTACGTCGAGTACGAGGGTAAGCAGCAGCAGTTTGCTCTGGCTCAAGACAATATCAAAATTGGCGTCTATGCCGATCCCAACAACCCCGATGTCACTTACGAGCGCGAGATACGCGAGGTGCGGCCAACCGGCGGCTTCACAAATCAGGAAACGATCCCCATCGACGGTGAAGAAATGGACCTGTTCGATATCGAGGTCGATGGCCAGGTCATCCCTATGATCCAAGTTAGTCAGACAGCGCTGGGCCGTTTTGTGAGCGTCGAGAATCCGGAGGTCTCGGTATTGCAAAACGTGCGGCTCAGTCAGCCGGTCGAGAATCTAACGGCCCATCCCGAAAATTACCGCGAAGTCATTGAGCTACAAGGTCTGGATCGGAGCCTGATCAACACCACAATGGTGACCGTGCTGGTCGTTATCGGCCAACTGGCAACCTCGGTCGTGGGTGGGTATGCGTTTGCCCGACTCCGCTTTCCGGGCCGCGACAATATCTTTCTGGTCTATTTGGGCACATTGATGATTCCCTTTTCGGTCTTAATTATGCCCCTCTACCAGTTGATGGTCTGGATCGGTTGGGTCGATAACATGGCGGCGCTGATCGTGCCTTGGATTTTTACCGCCTATGGTACATTTTTAATGCGCCAATTTTTCATCACCATTCCCAGAGAGATCGAAGAAGCCGCTCTCATCGACGGCGCATCCCGCTTTCAAATTTTGTGGCGTATCTTTCTACCGGCCAGCGCCCCCGCCCTGGCGACCTTGGGAACCTTCTCATTTTTGTACGCCTGGAACAGCTTCTTCTGGCCGCTGGTCGTCATCAACACCGGCAATGTGCAAAATCACGTCTTGACCCTGTCGCTCAACGTGCTGCGTGGCCGCGCCTCCGACAGCCCTAACCTGATTTTGGCTGGTGCGGCGATTGCCATTCTGCCACCGCTGATCATCTTCATTCTCGGCCAGCGTTTCTTTGTGGAAAGCGTCACCAGCAGCGGCGTCAAAGGATAAGAACAATGGTAATAACATAACACACCCCCATTCAGCCTGTAAGATGTCTAAAACGGGCACCTGTATCGAGTCGACTGTCGGCAATCCATCCATACCATCGAGGCTCTTCTCAACCGGCTTGCTCTAGCGCCCAAAGAATGTATCATGGTCGGTCAACCGTCTAGAAATCAATGGCTTAATGAGCTAGCCGGTAATACCACCATTGAGGGAATTATTACCCTAATCGTGGAAGGAGAACGTCGAAAATGAATCAATCAGGCATAGATGGAATGCATGCTCGTATAAAATAACCAGCCATTGCGCACTACGTACCACGTACCACGACAAGTTTCTACCTTCCACGTTAAAGAGCAACTATGAAAACATCATCAAAATCCTATCTTCTCGGCATCGACCAAGGCAGCAGCGGCAGCCGAGCTTTAGTAATGAACCGCAACGGCGATGTATGTGGCTACGGCTACCGCGCGCTGACACGGCTCTACCCCCAAACAGGCTGGGCCGAACAAGACCCCACTGCCGTTGTTGAGGGGGTAACGGAGGCCGTCATGGAGGCGATTGTCCAGGCCGGCTGCGGTCCTGATGATCTTATCGCCTGCGGCATCGCCGGCCAGCGCAACACCGATTTTGTGTGGGACGCTCGCACGAACCGGCCGCTGGCGAACGCCATCACCTGGCAAGACCTGCGCACCATGCCGATCGTGACCGAACTCGAAGCGTGGTCGCTGGCCGATCAACGGCGGCGGCGGCTGGGCTACTTTCCCGGCCCCTACAGTTCGTCTATGCATTTGGCCTGGCGTATGCGTCACGATCCGGCAGTCATCGATGCCGCTCGCACCGGCGATCTGCGGATAGGTTTCTCGGCGGCTTGGCTGCTGGCCTCGGCAGGAAAGCCCACAAGCCACGCGATGGATTACAACCTGATTCAGCAGTTGGGTCTCTATGATTTTCGAGCCGAGCGATACTGGGATGAATGGCTTGATCGGCTAAACATTGCGGGTGAGGCCTTACCGGAAGCACAACCCACCCTGCACAATTTTGGGACGCTGCACTGCACCGGCCTTGATACCAGCGCCGATGTGCCGGTTCTGGCTATGATCGGCAATGAGCAGGCCGCGCTCTTCGGTCATCGCTGCCATACTCCCGGTGCTGCCGAGTGCAGCCACGGCACCGCTTCTTTTGTCGATGTCTTTTTGGGCGACACCGCTCCCGACCAGGACAAGCTGAATGTTTACTTCGCCTGGCATTTGGGCGATCGTCCCACCTACTGCCTGGAGGCCGACACCACCGTCACCGGCGCGGCCTTGCGCTGGATGAAAGAGGAGGCTCGGCTTTTTGATGCATATGAAGAAGTTGGCCCTTTGGCTACATCCGTACCCGACTCAGGTGGTGTGGTTTTTGTACCGGCCTTTACCGGCCTCAACGTGCCGTACAATGATCCCCTCGCCCGAGGAACTATTTTGGGTTTGACATTGGGCAGTTCGCGGGCGCACATCGTCCGCGCGTTTCTAGAGTCGCTGGGCTATCAAATGCGATCCATTTTGCAAACTATCGAAGCCGAAACAGGTCTATGCGTCGAGCAATTGAACGTTGGGGGCGGCATTGCTGCCAGCGATGAAGCCTGTCAGATTCAAGCCAATCTGCTGGGTATTCCGGTCGTGCGTCCGGCATTTACCGAACAGGCGGCCCAGGCAGCGGCTTTGCTGGCCGGTTTGGGGGCAGGTGTTTGGTCATCGCTCGATGCGTTACCGCCTATGCCGGGTACGTTTGATACTTTTGATCCCACACTCTCTCTTGATGAGCGCGAAGCCGGCTATGCACAGTGGGAGCGGGCCGTTGAGCGGTCGAGACAGTGGAGTTTGTGAGTTTATGAAGTTTGTGGAGTGTAGACAATGACGATAACTAAACCCGCGATTCCCGACTGGGAGAATCCGCAGGTAGTTGGCATTAACAAATTGTCCGGCCACGTGCCGGCGATACCCTATCCTGATGAAGCAGCAGCCCTGGCCGGCCAGCGAGAGGCCTCGCCCTATTTTCAACTGCTCAACGGGACGTGGAAATTTCAATTGGCCGCCAATCCTCTCGCGGTGCCGGAGAACATTGACCAGCTCGATATCGACACCGGCGACTGGGACACTATCGAGGTGCCGGGCCACTGGATGCTGCAAGGCTACGATAAGCCGATCTATACCAATGTCAAACTGCCCTTTCCGCCCACCCCACCCCACGTACCGCAAGAGGATAACCCGACCGGCCTCTACCAACGCAGCTTTACTATCCCTGAGATATGGCAAGGGCGGCAAATTTTTATCTGCTTCGACGGAGTTGAGTCGGCCTTTTATCTGTGGGTCAATGGCCGGCCGGTTGGCTACAGCCAGGGATCGCGCCTGCCGGCCGAATTCGATCTGACGCCGTATGTGCAGGTGGGCGACAATACGCTGACGGCTTTGGTCATTCGCTGGTCCGACGGCAGTTATCTGGAGGATCAGGATCATTGGTGGTTGGCCGGTATTTATCGCGATGTCTTTCTCTACGCCACGCCCAAAGTCGATATTTTCGATTTCTTCGCTCGAACTGAACTGGACAATGATCTACGGGATGCTACGCTGAATGTGCAGGCCAAAATCAACTTCTACGAGCGTCGGACAGACATCGCAGACTACACCGGTCAGAATGTTCGCTTTCCGACGGGGCCGGCGGCCTATCACGTCGAAATCCAACTCTACGACGGCGACAGCCAGCCCGTGTTGGCACAACCCACGATCCAACCGGTTTTGACCTCAGACTGGGAGATCCCCCAGGTTAGATTTTCCGAGCAAATCTCCAATCCAAAAAAGTGGTCGGCGGAGAAACCGTATCTCTACACGCTAGTGCTGGCGCTGAAAACGATCGAAGGCGATACCCTCGTCGCTAAAAGCCACAAAATCGGCTTTCGGCAGATCGAGATAAAAAATCGAGAGTTGCTTATCAACGGCCGGCCGGTACTAATGAAAGGAGTCAACCGCCACGACCACGACGACCGGCGCGGTAAAGCGGTCACGCTCGACTCAATGCTGGCCGATGTCAAGCTGCTCAAGCAGTTCAACTTCAACGCCGTGCGCAGCAGCCATTACCCTAACGACAGCCGCTGGTACCACCTGTGCGACCAATATGGGCTTTATGTGATCGATGAAGCCAATATCGAAACCCACGGCGTCTATAACAAGCTGCCGAACGATCCGCAATGGCTGACCGCCTTTATGGAGCGCGGTCTACGTATGGTCGAGCGGGACAAAAATCATCCGTGCATTATCATGTGGTCGTTGGGCAATGAGAGCGGCTATGGCCCCAACATCGACGCGATGGCCGGCTGGATTCGCCACGCCGACCCGACCCGCCCGTTGCACTACGAGGGGGCGACCTCGCCCTACACCATCGTGTTGAATAAAGGATTGGCCGCCGGCGGCGCAAGACTTCAGCGGGAGCAAAAGGATAATCTCTACGCAATGGGTTGGCAAGACGGTTTGCTGGCTAGCGACGTCTATTGCCCCATGTACCCACCCATCGAGGCGATTGAGGCCTACGCCCAAGAGCCAAGTAACAGCCGTCCGCTGATTATGTGTGAGTATGCCCACTCGATGGGCAACAGCACCGGTAATTTGAAGGAATATTGGGAGGCCATCGAGAGCCACCACGGGCTACAAGGTGGCTTCATTTGGGATTGGGTCGATCAGGGTTTACGCAAAGTCGATGACCACGGCCAAGAATATTGGGCTTATGGCGGCGACTTCGGCGACACTATCAACGACCGCAACTTTTGCATCAACGGCCTTATCTGGCCCAACCGGACGCCCCATCCGGCGATGTTCGAGTGCAAGAAAATTTTTCAGCCGGTGACCGTTCGGGCCAAAGATGTGCGGGCGGGGGTTATTGAGATTACGAATAAGAACGATTTCTCCGATTTGAGCCTGTATCAAGGTTTGTGGGAGTTGGCAGTTGACGGCCAGGTTGTGCAGCAGGGTCGCTTGCCAAAACTCGCTGTCCCGCCGGGGGAGAGCCAAACGGTGACGATTGCCATTGCTCCACCGCAGCTTTCAGCGGGCGCGGAATGTTTCGTAACGGTGCGATTTGTGCTGGCTGAGCCAACCTCGTGGGCCGAGGCCGGACACGAGGTGGCCTGGGAGCAGTTCAAAGTCCCGTTCCCAGTGACAGAACAGACACCCCTCGATCCGAGCAAAATGCCGTCTCTGGAGCTAAACGAGAGCGAAGATAGCGTGATGGTTACCGGGTTGGATTTTCGGCTGGCGTTTGATAAGACGACCGGGCGTATCGAAACCCTCACCTTCCAGCAGACGGAGGTTGTTCAGGTCGGGCCGGTGCTCAACGTCTGGCGCGCGCCTACGGATAATGACGGCATCAAATACAAAGCAGAGGCCGAGGGAACGCTTCTGGCCGAGTGGCTGAAGGCGGGGTTGGATCGCTTAGAGGTGAAAACGTGCAGCGTGACGGTCGAAAAACTGCGGGAGCAACTCGTCTGTATTGCCGTCGAATCGGTTGCTCTGGCTGGTAGCAACGCGGCAGGCTTTGTGCATCGCCACAGCTATCGAATTTACGGCAGCGGCGACATCGTCATCGATAACGAAATTACGGTAGCGGCCACATTGCCACCGCTGCCACGTATCGGCCTGACGATGACCGTACCCGCCGGCTTCGAGCAGTTCTCTTGGTTTGGGCGCGGCCACCACGAAAACTATATCGATCGAAATACGGGGGCAGCCGTTGGCCTGTACAGCAGCTCGGTCGATGAGCAGTATGTACCCTATATTTTGCCGCAGGAGAATGGCAACAAAACCGAGGTCCGGTGGTTAACCTTAACCAATCAGCAGGGTGTCGGCTTGTTGGTTGCCGGTGAGCAACATCTAGAGGCTAGCGCCAGCCACTACACCGCTCACGATCTGTATCAGGCTTTCCACACCAATGAATTACAGCGTCGGGATGAAATTATTCTTAATCTTGATATGCGACAGTGCGGTTTGGGTGGCGCTAGCTGTGGACCGGGAACGCTACCCCAATATTTGGTGCTGCCGGGCCACCACAGCTTTACTATTCGACTGCGCCCTTTTTTGGCTGTAGAGCATGATGCAGTTTCTCTAGCTAGGAGTAGGATCAGTTGATAACAGATAGCTAAATAATCGACTAGACAACAAAATTAGCTTGCCTAATTACTAATCAAAGTTATAATCCTTGCAGGATAGTAGCCGCTTTCATTATCATAAAAATATAATGAAGCGGTTCTTTATTTCTCTCATCTTTACGGCAGCGTCAACTTTGTTTGGAGGATTTTTTACGTGTGGAAATATGATATAAACAGATTGTGGCTATTATTGGCTTTAGCGGGCCTCATATTTCTTTCCGGTTGTACGCTGGCTTCACCGATTGATCGATTAGTGGCTTATGCCAACGAACCAACAGCCAACGCTCAGGTCGTAGCTACCATTCGCCCTACATTTACCGCAACGGCATTAGTGACCGCGACACCGACAAAAACATCTACCCCGACGGTGACGCCTATTCCAACAGATACACCAACGCCCACGGTTACAACAACACCCACCACAACGCGAACGCCCACTCCCGGGCCAACCTCAACACCAACGGTGCCTCCTCCTCCTCCTCCTCCCACCAACACGCCTGAACCAACACCAACCCCAGCTCCCAGTTGGGATTATCAAGTTGCCGAGATGTACAATCAGCCCACAGAGGCTAACATCTTATCGATTATGGTGGCTATTCAAACCCCAAATGGCGGGTTTATTCCCGGATTGCGACTGGTTGGCGTGGATCCCAATGGAGTACTAACGAAATCAGAGATTTCTGCCGATAAATCTATAGGGCACACGCCTCCCGGTGAAGTTGTTAAAAGCGGTAACACCAAATTTGAGCCAATAAGCAACTATGTTACCGGCCCATGGACATTTCATTTGGAGTCAGCGGATGGAACACAGGTCTCTGATACCTTTTCGGTCCATATCGATGCGGAAAACCGCTCTTGGTTTTTCTTTCGATTTGCCCCCGGCTAAGAGAAAGCCAGAAATTTCATTTGTAGTTATCAAAAAAGCAAAAATGGGATACAATAATTTTATCAACGTAGTGGGATGGTTATCCTATTCGGTTCCCAGTTAACGAATGTTAAAATAGAAAACGTGTAAAAGTAACTACCCGCAATGGTATTTTAATATTAAAAATCCAATAATTTTAAGTTAAGAAGGCAGGCATGAGTACGCCAAGCACAATTCTAAACGTAGAAGATACTCCAGAAAACCGACATCTTGTTAGGCGCATTCTTGAAAGTCAGGGATATCAAGTAGTTGATGCTGAAAATGCATTACAAGGCATTGAAAAAGCGCTCGAAATTCGTCCTGACTTAATTTTGATGGACATAAATCTCCCCGATTTAGATGGCTTTACCGCCGTCACCCGTATGCGCAGCTATTCGCAGTTAAGTTCTGTTCCTATACTCGCCCTCACCGCTCGAACGGTTCATGATGATCGAGAACGGGCTAAAGCCATTGGCTGCGATGGCTATCTGAACAAACCCATTGATTTTGACGAACTGATTACCCAAGTTGGCCGTCATATAGCTGCCGGTCATAGAGAGTCAGAGCCGGAAACGAAGCGTGAATATTATCTCAAGGAACAAAGCGTTAACCTGATCGAGGAGCTTGAGCGGAAATTCAGCGAGTTAAAATCAACTTATGACCGGCTCAGACATTTCGAAGAAGCAAAAAGCAATTTCATCTCTGTAGCATCGCACGAACTTCGAACGCCTTTAACCGTCATTCATAGCTATACCCAAATGCTGCAAATGCTACCCGCGATCAGTACCGACCCTAATGCTAAAGAACTGCTAGACGGCGTAAATAAAGGCGTTAAGCGGCTGCAAGAGATTATGAATGACATGGTTAGCGTCATTAGGGTTGAATTAGCTGATCAAAATGTAAAGTTTGGGCCAGTGTCTATCCGAAGTGTTATTAAAAGTATTGAAAACGAACAACGAAATAAAATAACCGATAGACAACTTACCTTTGACGTTACTATCAAACAAGATTTACCCATGGTCCAAGGCGACTCAAAGCAACTGCATTCGGCATTATCGAGAATTGTTACCAATGCGGTAAAATATACGCCTGATGGTGGTCGAATATCAATTACAGCCGACTTGCTTACCGAAAAAGAAAAGACGTTTGTTGAAATTGTTATTGCGGATACCGGCGTTGGTATTGAATTAGCAAAACAGAAAATGATTTTTGAAAAATTTGGAACTGCTGAGGATGTAGCCTTACACAGTACCAGCAAAACGAAGTTTATGGGTGGGGGTGTAGGGCTGGGATTAACCATCGCTAAAGGTGTTATTGAAGCCCACGAAGGTCGCATCTGGGTGGAGAGCGAAGGGTACAATAAAGAAAAACTCCCTGGCAGTAAATTTTTCATCCTTTTGCCAACCCAAGACTCCCTCGCCTAACATGATAAAAAATCCCGATAGTGCATCGGGATTTTTTGATTCCAGCCATTAAATGAAAAGCATGTGATTTTCTGACAATCATAATTAGCGTTATAATGCAGTCGCTTTATTTATGTTGAGGAAATCTCCATGCGAAAATTGATCTCTTTGTTTGGCCGAGCAGTTCACAATTGGCAGCTATTAGGGGTTGGACTATTCTTAATGATAGTCAGTGTAATGAGCGTCGGGTGTAGTTCTGGCAGTTCATCAGAACCACGTCGCCAGTCTTTACCGCTTCCTACCCAAGAACCGACAGTGGCTCCATCTCCATCAAGTACGCGGGTTATGCCCATCGACGTCCTAACTCCGCCCCCAACGGCGACGACAACGCCAATTCCCGACGAAGCCTTGGGGCTGGTAGTAGAAATTATTGATGGCAACACCTTGGCTGTCGTTTTAGACGGTGATCCGGCTAACTTGGCCTATACGGTAAAATTACTCGGTATAGAAGCCCCTGATGTGGTCTCTCCGTGGGGAGCAGTGGCCTACGAGACGAGTCAGAGAATGGCTAATCTCAAAGTCGTTCGCCTTGTGAAAGATGAAACTGATTACGATGAAGATGGTAATCTGCTGCGATACGTCTATATCGAGAATCAAATGCTCAATATTGTCTTGGTAGAAAGAGGATTAGCCAACGCTCAAATTAGCGAGCCGGATACCGATTTTGAGACAGAAATTGAAGAGGCTGAGGCGCGTGCCCAAGAGAGCCGATTGGGTTTATGGAGCCAGCAAACGCCAACCCCAACCCTGGAAAGGGTATCTGAGGGGGAAAACGCAGCAGAAACAGCAACGCCGAACTCAACAGGAGCCGCCTCTACCGACGAATTAGAAGCCACCGAGGAGTCAACTGAAGAGCCGACACAGGAGCCAACTGAAACAGCAACCCCTGAACCAACAACCGAGCCGACCTCTGAAAATTAATGGCGACGATAAAGAAAAAACTGGAGACTAAAAGCAAATCCATTTCTAATCTCCAATTTTCTAAGTAGGTAAAATATGCCCTTATCCGCTTCTGTTGGGGGAAACAAATGTAGAAATACGGTTCATCTGCTGCTCCATGTCTTGAGACATCAAACGCATGGCTTCTGATAAATTGCGCAATTCATTGGCTAATCGCTTTGCCTCTTTTTGATACTTGCTCGTTTGCGCCTGCTGAGCCATAACGGCTTCTTCCAATGAGTTAGCTCTACTCTCTGTCTTTTCGTAAGCCATCTTCGCTTGAGCTAGCATCTTATTTAAGCGGATATTATCCTTTTCGCAGCTTTCCAGACGCTCATCCTGGCCAAGTAGTCCGGTGTGATTGGTAGACACGCGTTTCTGATATTTCCTCAGCAGGCTCTCACGCTGGATTAAGAGTGACTTCATTTTACCGAGCTGCTCTTCCAACGATCTTATCTTGGTCTGCGTTTTCAATTTATCGAGATCCGACTCCGAAGAAACCTGCTGTGACTCGAATGCTCTATCTAAAGCGGCCTGCATTTCTTCAAATGTGAAAGGCTTAATCAAATAATCACGTGCCCCCAAGCGTAAGGCTCTCACTGCCGTCTCCTCGGTACCATGAAACGTCATCACAATGGCAGGAATATAAATCTGTTTTTCTCGTAACTGCTCTAAAACATCAAGGCCATTCATTCTGGGCAGCTTCAAGTCGGTGATAATCAGGTCCGGGCTTTCACGCTCGGCCTTCTCCAGGCCAGTTCTCCCATCCATGGCCGTAATCACTTCATACCCTTTCGGCTTCAAAATATTATTAACAATAAAAACGATATTCTCTCGTCTATCCTCGATGATAAGTATTTTAGGCATGCGCAAGGCCTCCCTTTTTACTGAAATTTCTTCCCCAATGGTTATTATAACACAAAATTTATTGCTTATTTTATAAGATGATGAACGCGGTTCATGCTCTCAGCAAATTACATTTGGTCAATTTTATTAAACTTGATCAAGAGGGAAATGGGCTGGTAAAGTACAAAAATAGACAGTTCAAAGTTTGTCCGGGGAAAACAGGTGACCAGAGAAAGCGACAAACTATACTATCCCATCTATTGTATCACAATGAATTTAAATGCCAATGGGAAAAAAAGTTCATCCGCTGGAAGGATTTACATAAAAAACTTTACGAATCGCCTGAATCTGTGCTATAGTACTAGTATCTTACCACACATGTGAGATAACAATGGGCAAATTTCCGCCAGGTAGTAGCCAGTTTACTGTCATAAGCTGGGGTTCTTTTGCTCTATTCTCTAACCATCGAATATTGCCACACGAAGCGTAAAAATGACCATGGCCTATTCTTCGTTTGAAAGAGATGCAACCAACCCCAATGAACAGCGTACCGGCTTTATTGGCCGAGTGCAAGAGCAGCGTCAATTTTTGGTTGTGCTGCAGGGTCTGCTTAACCATCACCAGCGTTGGGTCGAAGCCGTAACCCCGCTCGGCTCAAACTTCGATCCCCATCAGGCTCCCGGTGATGAAACCTATGCCTCTATATTTCTACTGCACGGTATTGGTGGCATCGGAAAGAGCTGGTTGACCCGCCACTGTCTAACTTTGGCCCGCGAAATGCCGGTTGAGCCGCCGATATTGACACTCTACGATGATGTGTCTGTTGGCCCCCCTGTACTTGAACCGGCTCACCTACTCGACCGCTTGCATGATAACCTTGTTCGCGCCGGGTATGACTCGCATGTGAGCAATTACCGTCAGGCCAAAGCAGACCTATCGACTATTGTTGATCGTGTCTCGCGCTATCAGTTTGAAAACCGCGAGCAGTGGGACGAAATGTTGAACATCGCCGCCGGTCTCATTGCCCGCAGCCAGCCGGAGGTAGGCTACCACGCCTTTACCGAAACCTCGCTGGCCCACACCCACGCCAGCGGAGCCGAAACTTTGGGCCATGATGGGCCAACGCTGGCTAAAGCTTACGATCTACTGCTGGAAAAAATGCAGAACCAAGGCAAAATTACCCCGGCCGAGATTGCCCATTTCCGCAATCCGCCGGCGGCTCAGGCTGTTCATCTGGTCGATGCGCTCTACCACATCACTGCCGAGCGTCCCGTCATTGTCAGTCTCGACAACCTGGAAATTGTCGTTCCGCTCGAACCCTTCATCCGCGACTGTCTGGTTTTGCCCTGCGACCGCGCGCCCATCATCTGGGTCTTGACCGGCCGTTACAACCTGGCCGACGAGCGATTAGTCGAACTGAACGGCGAACAGCGCATCTACAAAGGCTATCGCGATATCCTTGGCCACAACCCGCCGGTTGTCTGGGATATGAGCATCTTTGGTGATGCCGATTTGCGCGATTATCTGGAAATCGAAGCCGAACGCCGCCGTCTCGATCTGCTTATCGACGATGAATTGATCGAAGCCATCAAAGCCACCAGCAACGGTGTTCCACTTGTGGTAGAGATGGTGTCCGATGCTCTGTTCGCGATGGACCGCGACGCCTTCTTAAGTGACTTTGCCCTGGATGAACGGGGGTTGCTGCCCAAGGATCGCCTCGACAATATCACCGAACGCTTCTTACGCTACTGCCTGACCAACACCGACGATTTGGAACGGGTACAGGCGATGGCGCTTTTACTCAAAGGGGCTGATGATGCCGCTCTATCAGCCGTGTGGAATTTGCCGCCCGACCGTCCGGCTAAAGAAATGATAGCTAGTCTGCGCAGCCGCTATGCTTTTGTCACTCCTGACGGGCTGCACGATGCCGTATACGAATTTGTGCGCCGTCAACTGCGCACCAGTTGGTACCACACCGATGTCCGCCCCAAGTTGAGCCAGCGAGCCGTACGCCACTACCGCGCCGAGTGGCAGCACCTCGATAAAACACTTGACGATCCCGCCCGACGTATTCGCGATCCAAAATGGCAGCGGGCCACGCGCAGTCTGGTCAATGCCCTACTGTGGGAAAAACCCGACGAGGCGATACTCTTTCTACTGCCCCGTTTTGTCGAAGGCTTGGGTTTCGACCGCTCCTTCTCTAACGGACTTCTGCGCCAGGCCGAAGAGTTTTTAGGCGAAGATATTTCGGTTTTCAGTCGCGACTACGTCAACTTGCTGCACCGTATGCGGGTTGGAATGCAAGATATTGATTGGGCCGTGGACGAGCCGGGCCAGGCTATCGGCACGATGTTAGAGTCGCTGCTCGATGCGCCGGGGCTAACCCCGCTGCACCTCAGCATTTTGCATCTCCTTCACGGCAACTGGCTGGTCGAAAATCGGCAGTACAAAGCCGGGTTGGCAGCCTATCTCCAGGCCGATGCTCACCGGCCCGACGACGCTACCGACCTCAAAAAGCAGTTAGGCAGCGCTTTTTATGAGTTAAGCAGCCGTTTACTCTGGCCAGACTCTTTTGCCCACACCGTAGCCTCCGAAGCCGGTTTGCAGGCCGCTCAACGCGCCGTCGATTTCGATCCCGACAACGGCTTTGCCTGGTTCAACCTGGGTGCGGCGCTCGATCACCTCGAGCGAGTCGAAGAGTCGGTACCGGCCTATGAGCGTGCAGTCCAACTTGAGCCGAACTCGCGTCATTACAACAGCCTGGGTGAAGCTTATGATGCCCTAGAGCGAGACGACGAAGCCATCGCCGCCTACCAAACAGCAGTCGATCTGGACCCGACCTACGCCTGGCCTTACCACAGTTTGGGCCAAATTTACGCCCAACACGGCGACTATCATCAAGCCCTCAGCTACTATCGACTGGCCATCGAGCATCATCAAAACGATCACGAGCGAGCCATCTCCTGGGACGGCTTTGGTGATGCCCAAATGGCGCTCGAAGATTACGACGAGGCGGTCTCGGCTTATAAATGGGCCGGGGTTCTCGACTCCACCTATGCCCCGTCCTGGTACGGCCTGGGCAACGCCTACAATGCCCAGAACAACTATCCGGAGGCTATCGAAGCCTATCAAAAAGCTATCGCTCTCGACCCTGACTTTGCCTGGTCTTACCACCAACTGGGGCTTATTTACGCCCGGCAAGGGCGTTATAACGAGGCTGTCACCGAATATCGCAAGGCTATCGGCCGGCACACCAGCGACCCGGCCAGCGCCGCTTCGTGGCACGATCTGGGCGATGTCTACCGTGCCCAGGCTCGCCAGCCTGACGCGCTTGAAGCCTATCGCCGGGCCACACGACTCGATCCTGAACGGGCCGACTCGTGGAATAACATTGGCGAAATCCAATTGGAGCAGGGCAGCACAGAACCGGCATTAACGGCTTTCCAGCAAGCTGTGGAACTGGACCCTGATTGTGTAACCGCGTGGGACGGCCTTGGCGATATCCACAGTGCCGCCGGACGTGATGAAGAGGCCATTGCCGCCTACCAGCGGGTCATCGCGCTGGCCCCGGACGATCCCTGGGCTTACAACAGTTTGGGCTATATTTACGGTCGACGGCAGGCGTACGAAACGGCCCTCGATTATTACGACAAAGCTATTGCTCGTTTTGATGCGGATGTTCATCAAGCCTCGGCCTGGAACAACATTGGTGATATTCACCTGCTCTTGGATCGCTTGGATGAAGCGGCCGATGCCTATCGCCGGTCACTGGCGCTTAACCCCGCCCCGGCCTGGCCTCATCACAATCTGGGTACGGTTCATAGCTTGTGGAACGAGCACGCCCAGGCCGCTGACTATTACCAGCAAGCTATCGAGCGCCACACCCGCGATGAAGATCGCGCCGTATCGTGGCAGCGACTGGGCGATGCGTATCGGCTGCTCCGTCGCGATGAAGAGGCTGCCGATGCCTATCGTAATGCGGTGACGCTGGGGGCTTCTAATGTCGATCTGTGGGTTTATCTGGGTGATGTAGCCTACCGGCTGCGCCGCCACGAAGAGGCCGATCTGGCTTACCAACGCGCTATCGACGTCGATGATAGCGATCCGCGTGCTCATTACGGCCTGGCTGTTATGTCGAACCGCCGCGATGCCCACGAATCGGCTGTCACCCAATACCGGAAGGCTATCGAGCGCTATCGCCGACCTGCACTCAAAGGGCGCGCCTGGACGAAACTGGGTGATACGCATCTCATTTTAGGCCAAATCGATCAGGCGATGTATGCCTATCGGCAAGCCATTCAGCTTGCGCCAGGCCAGTACGACGCCTATCACAGTTTAGGCAGCATCCACGAACAGCGTGGCGAGTATCAATCGGCTTTGGCGCTTTACCAAGAGGCTCTCAAACTTACCAAAAATAAAGCAGCCCTGGCCCGCACCTGGAACGGCATCGGCAACGTACACCTGGCGCTCAATCACCCGGATGAGGCGGTGCAAGCCTATCATCAGGCCGGTGAACTCGATTCGACTTTAGTAGGGCCTTGGGTCAGTCTGGGTGATATTTACCGCAGTCAAAATCAGGCGACGCTCGCTATCGACTGTTATGAGCAAGCCTTTGAACTAGACGCCACCCTGTCCCAACCGCTGTACGGTCTAGGCCTGATTTATGCTACCCAAAGCAAACACGACACAGCCGCAACCTACTTCGAGCAAGCACTCGACCGGCTTCAAGCTAACGATGCCCCTCCCCAGATTGAGGCCGAAGTATGGACTCAATTAGGCCACAGCCAAAAGGCGCTTGGTTGGAATGAGGATGCCGGTGACTCATATCGAACGGCTATTGAGCTTATGCCGGACACCGTTGCGGCGTGGAGCAATTTAGGCGACATCTATGTTGCGCAGGCAAATCCCACCGAAGCGATTGCGGCCTACCGGCGGGCTGTCGAACTGGATCCGACGCTGGCCGAAAGCTGGCACAACCTGGGCGATGTGTATCGCCATCTAGAGCAGTATCCCGAGGCCATTGAGGCTTATCACCACGCCGTCGCCCTCACTCCCACCAATGCCGAGGCCTATTTCCATCTCGGACACATTCACGAAACGCTGGAACAACCGCAGCCATCGCTGCAATACTATGAACAAGCCGTGCAGCATTACCCGCCATCCGAAACTCAACAGTTAGAGTTGGCCTGGCGCGGCATCGGCAATGCACACCGGGCGCTGGGACGCGACGCACAAGCCATCGAAGCTTACCGGCAGGCGATCAAACACGATCCGACCGATCCCTGGCCGCATCATAATCTGGGCGGCATCTATCATCGTCAGCAGCAGTACTCACTCGCTGAAACCACTCTAAAACAGGCTCTGGAGCGCTACCCGGCGGGTGCAGAGTTTAACGATGAACGCGCCATCGACTGGGATATGCTGGGCGATGTGTACCGGGCCACCCATCGCCCCGAAGAGGCTATCGCTGCCTATCAACAGGCCAGCCAATTAGACCCGACCCTGGCGCGAGCGCAATACAGCTTGGGGGGTGTCTTCCGTTCGCAAAATCAACTCGAGGATGCGAAGAGCGCTTACCAACAGGCCATCACGTTGGATCCCGCCCGGCCGGAAGCCTATCACGAGTTAGGGCTTGTCCATCAAAGTTTGGGCGAGTACGAAGCGGCTCAAGCAAGTCTGAAGGACGCTGTCGAGCATCAACCGGATAAGCAGGCTCAAGCTGCCTCGTGGAACAGTTTAGGCGATGTCTATCGTACGCAGGAAGCGTACGAGCAGGCCATCGAAGCTTACCGGCAGGCAACGCAGCTTGACCCACAGTTGGCCCAACCCTGGAACAGCCTGGGCGAAATCTATGAAATTCAGCAGCAGACCACCGGGGTAGTCGAGGCTTATCAACGCGCGATTGCGCTGGATCCGTCATTTGCTCAACCGTACCATAATTTAGGCGAACTTTATCGCCGTCAAGGCGCTTACGATCCGGCCATCACCTCCTATTATCAGGCTCTGGAGCGCTATCCGGCCGATGCAGCTTACAATGCGACGCGGGCTATCGACTGGGTGGGTTTGGGCAATATGTATCGTGACCGGCAGCAGAATGACCAGGCCATCGCAGCGTATCAGCAGTCTATTCAGTTCAATCCGGACGAAGGTTGGCCCTACCATAATCTGGGGTTGATCTACAAAAATCGCGGAGCCTATAATCAAGCGATTGAAATGTACCAACAGGCTATCGAGCGCTTTGAAGATGATGGCGATAAGGCGGTTGCCTGGAACAACCTGGGCAATGTCTACAGCACGTTAGGTCAGACGGACGAGGCTATAGCAGCCTATCAGCAAGCTATTGATCTAAATGGAACATATGCTGTACCTTGGCACAGCCTGGGGCTGGTGTATGCCGGTTTGAACCGTAACAAAGATGCGGCTGAAGCCTACCGCCAGTCGCTTCAGCGCAATGCCGATTACTTACCGGCCTGGAGCAATTTAGGTGATGCCTATCGCGCCTTAAATCGGGCTGACGACGCTATTCCGGCGTACGAGCGGGCCATCGAAATCGATCCTGATTACGTGTGGCCGTACCACAACTTAGGTATACTCCACGAGGAGCGTGCCGATTACGAATCGGCCATTAGTGCCTATCAGCAAGCCATTGAGCGCCACTTCCAAAACGAACAAAAGGCTATTCTAAGCGATCGGCTGGGGAATGTTTATCGTCTAAGAAGTGAGCCACAACCGGCCATCGAAGCCTACCGGCAGTCAGCTACGTTTGACCCGCGCTATGCGGCCCCGTGGTACAGTTTGGGCAACATCTACGCGATGCAGGGCCAAGACCGCGACGCAGTCGAGGCCTACAGTCGGGCTATCGAGTTAAATCCGGCCGATCCGTGGCCCTACCATAACCTGGGGCTGCTCTACGAACGGCAACAGGCTTACGAGCAAGCCGCGCGGATGTATCAACAGGCCATCATGCGCCACGCCTCTGACAGCGATCGAGCGATATCGTGGGATAGCTTAGGCAATATTTACAGTGACTTGGGGCGCTACCCGGAAGCGATTGATGCTTATAAGGAAGCCACGCGGCTTAATCCTCAATTTCCGCTCCCTTGGAACAGTCTGGGCGATGTCTACAGCGCCGTGGGCGACTACAAACAGGCGGTTGAGGCCTACCGGCAGGCCATCGCCCTCGACCCCGATTATGCCTGGCCTTATAATAATTTAGGGCTGGTCTACGAAAAGATGCGTGAGTATGATCAAGCCATTACCGTCTATCAGCAAGTTTTAGACCGGCATGTTGATAACCACGACCGGGCGGTCTCGTATAACAGTTTAGGGGATGTGTATTTGGCCTTACAGCGCGAAAAAGAAGCCATTTTGGCCTATGAACACGCCATTCAACTTGATCCTGATTACATCTGGCCCTATAACAGCCTGGGCAGCATCTATGAAAAACGCGGGCAGCATGACTATGCTTATGCGCTTTACCAGCAAGCTGCTCGCCGTCATCGGCAGCGACCGCTAGCATTTTAGCCCTCATCGCACAAAATTAATTCCTAAGATTAACAAGAGAAAAATGCCATGATATACTTGATCATGACTTAAGTACTATTACCAACCCATCTTTACTTTAACCGGAGTATATTCTATGTTATTGACTCAAGACGAACGAAAAAAGTTTGCTGTATTGGTGAATGCTGTGGTCGATATTCCGCTTGTCCCGGAGAACCTGGAGCAAGTTATTTTTGAACACGCGCTCGCTTCCATTGACGTTGCTTTAGAGGAAACGTTACCGCCACCGTTTCAAGAATTTATGCGCGACCCTTCTAAGGGCATAGACAAAGATCAGGCTAGAGAGTTTGCCGAACGCTTGATGGATGCTATCAACAAGCGGATCGACCTGCCCTATCTCACCGAGGAACAGGAGGGGCAACTTTTTAGAATGGTTATCAACCCGTTGGTAAAAGCGATGACCGACGGCAAACAACTATCAGATTTACTGCCTATTCTCAAAGAACTAAGCGAAGAATAGCCCTACAGACCCCTCAATCCACATCTATTTACTAAAACCACCTATCTATGGCAAAAACCATGGGGGAAAGTTTCCCATGGTTTTTTTGATTTTTCTCCCTACCAAATGGTAAAATGACCCCCGTTATATTTAACAAACTTAATCAACTCATATTGGAGAGGGGAATACCATGATCTTTGTAACCGGTTTAGTTATTGGTTTAATCATTGGTTGGATTATTGAGTGGACAATTGACCTTATCTATTGGCGTCGTGATGAAAGCATTGCGTCACAGAAATTAGCCGAAGCCGAAGCACGGATTAGAGAATTAGAAATGGAGTTGGAGTTGGCAAATAAGCAAGCTGAGCCGCCTCCGATGCCACAAACCGCTATTCACGAAAAAGATCACTTAGAAAAAATCAACGGTATTGGGCCTGTTTTTGCCAAAAAGCTCAACAATGCCGGTATATTTACATTTGCTGAACTCGCTGCCGAAGATCCACAGCGTCTCCGAGAGATTATAAACCCCCAAGATTGGCAGAAAATCGAGCCGGAAGAATGGATTGATGAAGCCCGCCAAATTGCCAAAGAGGGCGGCAAGATGATTGAGGCGCGATAACGATGATCCGCCATCGAACACAGGAAGAAGTCAAACAATACGACATCTTCAAACTTATTGTTGTTTTTGTACTATTTGTCATCTTGTTCTTCTTAGTCTATAGCATGATTGATCGGTCCGAGTTACAGGAGATCATCGAAGAAGATGTAACCGGAGAGACTGAAGAAGTAGCGGATAACCAAGCAGTGTCAGGAGCAGAAAGCGAGGATGACGCCGCAGCGGTAGAAGCTACCACGGAAACTATAGCAACCGTTGAACCGGAAGAGGGTGCCGAGTCGAGTGCAGGTGTTGTCGAACCGGCCGAACCGGCGACAGAAGAAGCCATGCTTCCGGAGTTACCGGTTCCAACCTTCGATTTGCCGACAGGCGATCTGACCACAGGCGCATTCACCCTGACCGGCACCGGCGAACCCGGCAGCGAGGTTGACGTGTTGGCTAACGGCGAGTCGCTTGGCACAACGACTGTCGGAGAGGACGGTACCTGGTCGCTCGACACATCTTTCGACGAGCCGGGCGATTACGACATCACTGTTAATGGGCTGGATGACGACGGCAACACCTACGCCTCTTCGGAGGCTTCCCGCTTGTCCTTTGGCTTACCGGAATTCGATTTTGCCCTGCCGACCTTCGATCTGCCGACCGGCGATTTAAGGGCTGGTGAATTCACCCTGACCGGCACTGGCGAACCCGGCAGCGAGGTTGAGGTGATGGCCGATGGTGAGTCGTTGGGCACAACGACGGTCGATGAGGATGGCACCTGGTCGCTCGATACCACTTTAGATGAATCGGGCGATTACGACATCACTGTTAATGGTCTAGATGCCGACGGCAACACCTACGCCTCTTCGGAGGCTTCCCGCTTGTCCTTTGGCTTACCCGAACTCGATTTTACCCTGCCGGTCTTCAATTTGCCCACGTTCGATCTAAGGGCCGGTGAATCTACCCTGACCGGAACCGGCGAACCCGGCAGCGAGGTTGAGGTTGTCGTCGATGGTGAAAGCATCGGCACGGCAACGGTAGATGACGATGGCACCTGGTCGCTCGATGCCGCGATTGACGAGCCGGGCGACTATGATATTGTCGTCAACAGTTTGGATGCGGATGGCGAGATTGTAGGCACCTCCGAACCCACAACCATCTCTGTTACCGAACCGGAGGAAACAGAAACGGATGTAGCTCTCCCAACGCTTGATCTGCCCACCAGCGATGTAAGCGCCGGGGAGCTAACCCTCACCGGCACCGGCGAACCCGGCAGCGAAGTTGAAATTGTCGTCGATGGTGATGTTATCGGCACCGCAACTGTAGATGCCGACGGCACGTGGGCGTTTGATATGACCTTGGATGAGCCGGGCGATTACGAGATCGTTGTCAATGCGCTCGATGAGGACGGACAAATCATCACCTCGACCGACCCGACGCTGTACACCATTGTCGCGCCGGAAACCGAAGTCGCCCCACCGGCCTTAACTTCGCCACGCGCCACAGCCACGCTAACAACAGGCCGCCAGACCTTCCGGGGTACGGGCGAACCGGGTACGGAGATCGAAGTGGTGGTTGATGGGGAGGTCATCGGCACAACTACGGTCGGCTCGAGTGGCCGATGGTCGCTGACCGCCGACATCGACCACTCGGGCGAGATGGATGTGGTCGTCAATGCCGTGGATGAAGACGGCACCGTTACCGCAACCTCTGAGACGATTACGCTCACGCTAGCCGAGCCGGAAGAAGAAGACAGTTCATCAACCGCTGAAACCGACGAACCAACCGAAACCGATGCCGCAGACGAGACAGATACATCGGATGAGGTTGCCGAAGCCGACGAAGCCGATGAAACGGACGAAACGGCTGAAGCCGATGAAACCGATACAGCCGCTGAATCTACTGAAACCGATGCCGCCGACACAGCCGATGAAATCGCTGATACCGGTGACGTCGATACAGCCGACTCGACGGATGAGACAGACGCGGTAGCCGAAACCGACGAAGCAGATACAGCAGCCGAGGTTACTGACACCGACGAGACAAGCGCCACCGACGAAAGTATCGAGGCCGATGATTCTGATGTATCCGATGAAACCGAAAGCACAGCCCAGTCTACTGACGCAACAGGCCTTGTCTGTGAAGAAGAATATATTGTCGTGGCCGACGACTGGCTCTCGAAGCTGGCCGACAAATACTTTGGCGATCTCTTCCTGTATCCGGCTATCGTGACCGCCACCAACGAAAAGAATCAAGTTGATACCAGCTTTGCCAACATTGAAAATGCCAATACCATTGAACCAGGCTGGAAACTCTGCATTGTCGATACCGAGACCGCTCAATCGCTGGTGGGAGCCGGTAACTGACGGCACAGTCGGTCAATTGCACCTATTGTCATAAGAATTAACAAAAGCCGCTAGACTTCTAGCGGCTTTTTGTTATACAATGAAGGTATTACGGCAAAGGGAGCGAGTGTCATGAGTACTTTCTTAATATTTGTAGCGGGCCTACTGATCGGCTGGCTAATAGAGTGGGTGATCGATTGGTTGTACTGGCGACGGGTCAATGCCGATTTGCGGCATCAACTCCACGACACCCAATCTTCAGCAGCAGTAGGACGCCTAACCTCGACCGAGATTGAACGCATGCGTCAAGAATTAGATGCGGCGAAAGAACAGGCCGGCCACTATGAAGCAGAGATAGCCCGCCTCAGCGCAGCCAATAACCACACCACAACCGACCAAACCGATAGTGCCGATATTGAGCAATGCCAACAAGAACTGGTTGAAGCCCAAGACCAAATCATCCGTTATCAATCAAAACTTAAAGAGTTCGATACCTACCACCAAAAACTCTCAGAAGCCGAGAGCGAAATTGAGCAGTTAAAAGCCGAATTGTCGCAGCGGTCCGGCCAAACTGCGCACACATTCGAACGGGTAATTATCAAAGATAATCTAGAGCGAATCAACGGTATCGGCCCAGTTTTTGCTCGAAAGCTTAATAAAGCCAATATTTTTACGTTCGACCAACTGGCAGCTTTAACACCCGAAAATATCGAAGAAATTATCGCTCCTCATCCCTGGCAGCATATAGACCCCGAGGACTGGATTGCCGAAGCAAAAGAATTTACCGAAATATCTGAAAGCTCAAGGTAGCGGTGACGCCTGATGAGTAGATTCCACTTTAACGACATTCCGAAATTGATTGTCACCATGATATTGCTTTTAGTTTTACTCCCTTCCGTTCGCGCGCAATTTTTCGGCGATGAGACAGCGACGGACAGTACGGCAAACACGCCTCCTACCCAAGATGTCAGCGCCCAAATTGATGCTGTAACGCCCGCTGCCACAACGCAGACCGAAACCGTTGTCACCGACGAACCGGCGTTAGACAGTACCGCTCAATCTTCTGCCGAGATCGATTCGGAGCAAAGCTCTTCAGCAACCGCTGTAGACCCACCACCCTCACCCGCCGTACCAGCAACGATGCCGACGGTCGATCTGCCCAGTGCCGAACTCTTTACCGGCAGCGTTACCCTCTTGGGCACCGGTGAGCCGGAAACGGATATTACGATCTTGCTTAACGGTGAACCATTTGTTCAAACAACTGTAGATAGCGGCGGCCTGTGGTCGGCAACAGGCACAATTGATGAACCGGGCAACTATGAAGTGGTCGTGAATGTGCTTGATGCGGACGGTAACGTTGTCGGTTCATCCGATCCGGTCACCATTCCCATCGTGGGGCTGGGCGATGAGGTGATCCCCCCAACCTTTGATGCCCCTATAGCCGAGTTAACCAGCGGGGAACTCATCTTATCCGGCACGGGCGAGCCAGGCAGCATTATTGAAATTATGCTTGATGATGAAGTTATCGGCAGCGCCACAGTCGATGAAAACGGCTTTTGGGCCTGGGCCGGAACAATTGAAGAAGCAGGCGACTACCAGGTAGTCATCAATGCTCTGGACGGCGACGACAATATCCTCGCTTCATCCGAACCGGCCCCACTCACCATCACCGCAGCAGAAAGACCGTCACCTGATCTTATTTCTCCTCAAGCGGGTGACTCGCTGCAGGCCGGGCCACAAACGCTGCGCGGCACCGGCGAGCCGGAAGCCGAACTGGAATTTCTTATCGATGGCGAATCGCTTGGCACAACGACGGTTCGAGACAATGGTGCCTGGTCTTTTTCAAAAGATATCGATGAACCGGGCGAAGTGGAACTGATCATCAACGTGCTTGATAGCGAAGGTGAGGTCATCGCCGCCACAAATCCGATAACGCTGATTATCACCGAACCGGAGGAGGAAGAAGCTGTTGAAGTTGAAGTCATCGACGAGACCGGTTTTGTTTGCCAAGAGAATTACATTGTTGTGGCCGACGACTGGCTGTCGAAATTGTCGGACAAATATTACAGCGATCTCTTTTTATACCCCGCCATTGTTGCGGCAACGAATCAAAAACACGCCATTGATGATGCATTTTCCGAAATCGACGATCCCAATTTAATCGAGCCGGGCTGGCAATTGTGCATTGTCGATGCTGAGACGGCCGAATCGCTGCTTGAGGAAGAAAATTAAGAGGCATCGCTCACTGTTTTTACCGGGGATAAAAGCGTATACTTTTACAGATGTAAACCTGAGACAACTATCGAGAAGAGGCTATCTATTACTGGTTTTCAAACTGGGTCACGGCCTGCTTGATTAATGTTGCTTGTTCATCAGCCTCAATATGCGCGTACCACCAGTAACGAATATCAAGCTGCTGTTGGCCTACATCGAGCGGCTGCCATAGTTTAACTGCTTCAGTCGTGTTCCCGGAAATAGCATACAGTTCTCCCAACATCTGCCGGGTTGCGCGTTGATGGGGGGCAATGCGATAGGCAGCTTCCAAGTGCTGCTGTGCCGTATCATAATCCCCCATAGAAATCTCAATTTGACCGAGCCTCCGTAGGGCCGTAACGTTATCAGGGTTTAGTGCCAAAGCAGTTTTGTAATGTCTTATAGCGTTGCTTAAATCAACCACATGCATACGGCGCAATTCGTCTTGCAGCGGCCATTCCGGCCAGACATACACCGCTAATTCGGCTCGCGTTTGGGCCACAGCTCCTAAGTTTGCCTGCAAAGTCGCCATCGATCCGGGCCATATAAACAATAAGCCTATAACAACACTGGGAAAAAGTGTTCCAAATACGGCGACGCGCTGAATTACTACCTTATCTCGCACGGATGCTGGCTCTATCCGGCTGGTGCCATACCTTGATAGAAGAAGCGCTAAGGCAAAACCAAAAGGCAAAAACATAACCGGTACAAGTTGGTATGCATAAAGGTTTGATTCTACAATTCCGTGGATCAGCATAGCAACGATTGAAGCCAATACACAAGCACTATAAAATCGAACTGTTTGATCACCGTGGCGGGCGGTATCGATGAGGCTCAAAATAGTAAAGATGGTGACACTCACAAACGCGATTAACCCCGGTACCCCCTGTTCAATTGCAATCTGCATAAACAAGTTATGGGCATGGGTTAAAAACGGTACGTGTAAAGAAAACACATAACTTGAATAGACCATGTCCGTGCTACCAAGTCCGCTGCCTGTATACCAGTAATCTTGAATAAGCGATAAAGAGTCCCTCCACAAATCAATTCGACTAATCTTCGAGGTATTAAACGCTGCATTCATATAATCGCTATACTGCGGCACGGTTATCACCAAGTAGAAACCATATATGAGAAGACCAACCGTAGCCACCGCCAAAAAATCTCCTATCCATTTAAATATCGAACGGTTACCGGGTTCAAATCGCCAGTAAAAATAAGGAGCAAAAACGATAGCAAAGGCAAAGCCTAACCAGGCCCCTCTTGAAACCGACATGATGAGACCAAAAAGCATAAGACATAGCATGACTATACTTATTGAAAAAATAACCAAATAGCGTCGACTCCAAGCCCAAACCGACCCTGTTAAGGTTAAGGGAAACAAAATAACCAGGATACCACCGGTTATATTCTTCTGTAGGTTTTGCATTTCCGACCAGGTACGGGTGTTGTTGTGAATCCAAAGTCCAATCTGTCCAAACAGAGGGAGACGCACTGCGCCGCTCTCAGCCCAATTGGTTGTCACCAAAAAGTGGAACGTTAATAGCACAGCTAGAAATCCAAAAAATAGCCCTATACTTCCTAAAGCTGTTTCTACACGGGTTCTTGCACCCCATACGATTCCCCCTGCAACTACAAAACCAAGCATAAAAAGCATCAAACGGTTAAACGCGGCACTTCGGTCGGGAGCAGCCCAGACCCCAACGATAACGGTAATAAAATAAATAGCACTTGCTGTTAGGATAGGGTAAAGCAAGCCACTACCTACCGTTGGGTTGATCTCAACTTGAGGCTTGCTTTGGCGTGCATTCGATGGGGCAGCTTGTGTCATGGTTGCTCCGGCTGGAATATCAATTAGAAATACTATTGTCCTGGCCTTTAAATTGTAGCCATTCCAAATTAGGCACACATCGGAGTATTCTTAAAATCTAGTTAGAAATGGTCGGCACGGGGTCCGCAAGATGGGATTAAGTATGAAGGAATAAAATCAACCACGAATTGCAAGAATTTTCACCAATTTTATTGTTTTATTCGTGTTAATTTGTGTAATTCGTGGTTAAAACAGTTTCCCCATCGCATGGACCCCGTGCCAAATGGTCTCCGTGGAATAACGCCAATCAAATTTGAGCCTTACAGCTTGCAAAATCGAACAACTGTTCGTACAATATCCGCATGGATATTCATCAAAAAGTGGCAAATCTAGAAAAGGCAGCCGTTCTCGATTGTGAGGGGCCACCCCGGCTATCGCGCGAAGAGCGTAAAGCGCAGTTTATCGAACACAGCCGGGTGACGGTTACCCATCCCCAACGCGGAAGAATCCCGGTGATGCGGACGATGCAAACCAGCGCCTGCGAGCGAAACTGTCACTACTGTCCTTTTCAAGCCGGTCGCAACTACCAGCGTGTGACCTTAAAGCCCGAGGAACTGGCCTCGGCGTTTGATCAGATGCAGCAGAAAAAGCTGGTAGACGGCTTATTCCTCAGCAGCGGCATCATCGGCGGTGGAGTCAAAGCGATGGACAAAATGCTGGACACGGTCGATATCATTCGCCGGAAGCACCAGTATAGCGGTTACATTCATCTCAAAATTATGCCCGGTGCCGAGAATTCTCAAATAGAGCAGGCCATACGCCTGGCCGATCGGCTGTCGATCAATCTGGAAGGCGCTAATGAAAAACGCCTGCCTTTACTGGCACCCAAAAAAGATTTTGCCCAAGAACTGCTGGCACCGATGGTTTGGGTTCACCAGCGCCGCTCCACACTTGCGCCGTGGATAAGACCGCCCAGCGTAACCACCCAATTTGTAGTCGGCCCGGCCAACGAATCCGATCAGGAACTGCTGGTAACGGCCGACAAACTCTACCGTGAAGTCGGTTTATCACGAGCCTATTATTCTGCCTTCTCCCCTATCCGCAACACCACATTTGAGGATAAAAGCAAAACAGATCCGCTACGCGAACACAGACTTTACCAGGCCGACTGGCTGCTGCGCTTCTATAATTTCACCGTTGATGAACTGCCGTTTGATACGCAAGGCAACCTGACGCTCAGTCGCGATCCAAAACTGGTCTGGGCCGAGACCCATCTGCGCCACCAGCCGCTAGAAATCAACCGGGCGACGCGCTCGGAACTGCTGCGCATCCCCGGTATCGGCCCCAAAACCGCCGAGGCTATTATCCAGGCCCGGCAAACCGGCCAACTGCGCAACAGGCAACAGCTCGGCAAATTGGGTATCCAAATTGACCGAGCTGCGCCCTTTATGCTTCTGGCCGGCCGGCGGCCTGATTTTCAACTCAGCCTGCCGGGTTTTTAGAGAAGCACGATAGACTGCTAAAAAACTTTATGGTCCACAGATAAACCCGGATGTTCACTGATATTCTAAAAATTATGATAAAAATCTGTGAGTATCAGTGTAAATCTGTGGACCATTCTGTAAAGCTCAACTTCTAAAGTAGACTCTAATCATCATCGTCGTTCTTACCGCCACCTTTACCTGATTTTCCACCACTGCGGTCACCATCATCGTCATCATCACCCCCACCGCCTTTGCCGGAGTTATCATCACGATCATCATGGTTGTCTCCGCCACCGCCGGAATTGTCATCGTGATGATCATCTCCGGAACCACTGCCGGAGTTATCGTCCCGCTGATCATCAGAACCACTGCCGGAATTGTCATCTCGGTGGTCATCAGAACTGCTGCCGGAATTGTCGCCGGAGTCGTTATTATCATCAGACCCGCCGTTATCATTGCCACTATCGTCGCCTGAATTCGTATTACTGTTATCGTCAGCGACGTTATCGTTTAGGTTGTCGTTAGTGTTGCTGTTCTCATTAGCATTCTCATTTTCATTTTCGTTGGCGTTACTGTTACTGCTGTCATCATTACCATTGTCATTAAAATTCTGATTGTTGTTGGCGTTACCATTCTCATTGCTATTTTCGTTCTCATTACTATTGTCGTTGGCGTTGCTATTGCTGTTCGCATTCTCATTTTCGTTTTCATTTTCATTGGCGTTGGCATTACTATTTGCAGCATCGTTATCTAAACTGGAATTCTCATTCTCATTGGCGTTGCTATTCTCATTGTTATTTTCATTAGTGTTCGTATTGATATTGGCATTGCTAAGATCATCACCCTGGTTATCATTTGAATTACCATTGATGGCGTTGTTTTCATTCTCATTTTCATTTTCATTGGCATTGGCGTTGGCATTTGTATTGAGAATGTTATCTTCGAGACTATTACTATTATCCGTGTCGTCCGAATTTTCATTGGTATTGTCATCGAGACCGTTGCTGTTTTCATTGCCGGCTTCCGCTTCATTGTCGTTCGAGGTATTGGTATTCACGTCATTGCCATTTTCATTAGTGTTGGCGTTAGCTGCTGGCACCGTGGCCGTCGCTTCAGCATTCGGAGCCGCCAGAGGTGGTGTACCACAACCGGTTAGCGCGACCATGAGAGCAACGATTAGTGCCATAGAATAAAATTTAATGGGTTGCATGATTTTCTCCTTCAGTTTCATTGGTGATGGTTTTGGATAGTGATTAATAAACAATCTCAAAAACGGCTGCATCGTCATCGCGATAAACCTCCTGCATACGAGGATCGGCCTCAGCCTGTTTGATGAATTGGGTATGACCAAGATCGGTCAGGGCATATTTTGCACCAAAAAGCTCCGTGATGGTTTGCGACGGCTGCTCGACCCGGCCCTGGGTAATATCGACCCACGTGTCATATAATTGCGGATCGTAGCGCTGCATATAGGTGGGGTCTAGACCCAGGGTATAAGTGTTGTGGGTGTTGTAGAAAAAGAGTCGCGTGAAATCATCCCAATCGGTTTGGAAGAGACGACTGCCTTCAGGCGTATTTTTTTCGAGCCACGCCGAGGCCTCGGCATACTGGGCATAAGATGTGGTGTTTTGCAGGCTTTCCTGTGCTTTTTGCAGTGTCAAGAAAAGCGACGGCAGCAGCACCAAGGCCAGGACGGCCGGAATGCTCTTGGCCGCGATACCGGGCCGGGCGCGCCATTCTTCGATAAGAGGTCGCCAGGCCAGCGCGCAGAAAAGCAGCGCAAAGGCAGGATAGTATTCGATAAACCGCCGCGATTTAAAGAGCATGGCCCCAAACACAATAGCCAGAATAAAGAGCGTGCCGGTATCTGCTTCCATTCGGCGTGGGGAAAGCCCCAAGGCCAACATGCCCAACACAAAAACGATCAACGCCGGTCCGGAATTTTCCACCAGCGTCCAGGTTTGGTAGGGATACCACTCGCGGCCAACGCTGGTGGCCGTTGCTTCGGTGAGTTTAGGTGAAAGATGATGATAGATAAACACCAAATTATCGGGGAAATAAGGGTTGACAATCAAGCCCAACACTATCCCCAATCCGGCATACAGCAGCGGCTTGATGTTCAGACGACCGGCCAGCAGCCAGCGTGCTGCCACGTGCGCCCCAACCACAACCAGTAGCAGCGGAAAAGCGTTATAAAGCCAAACATACAGCCATCCCAGCGGCAGCAGCCAACGCTCGCGACCGGACAGCGTACAGTGGAGCGCCAGCAGCAAGAACAATAGCGAGGCCGCCTGCGCCCGTGGCATACTCATGCGATACAAAAACGCCTCGGAAACGGCTAAAAAACCCAGCGCCCACAGTGCGGCCAATGGCACGCGCTGCCCACGCAGCAGCCACCAGCCCGCCAAAAATGTCAGCGACGGCAGCACAACACTGGCCCACTTAGCCCCCAACCGCAGATCGCCAAACGTAAAGGGCATAAGCAGTACATGGTACAGCCAATGATGATCGACGTAACGCTCCGCATTGAGCACCGTCAGCGGCAGCCAGGGAAAAGCGGGGCGCAAACCGGTCTCGCGCATCACCTGAGCCAACTTGATGTGGTAGTAACCGTCGTTGCCGGCCAAATTGGGCGTGCTAAACTGAATAAACGCCAGTCCGGCCATAAATATACTCCATAATGCGGCACCGAGTAGCAATGTCGATAGATTGAACCGCAGCCGCTGTCTCACGGCCTGCTGTACAGTGGCGATCCGGCTCATCGCACGCAAACCTTCACCCGGTGATGGTATAAAAACACTTCTCATAGATTGCTCCTTTCAAAAACATCATTACACTTTGAATTGAGAATGTTGCGGCCGCAATTCTCGACCATTACTGTCGCAGAATTTTTCAAAAAGTTACGCGATCTTCAAAAATCAGTTAATTTCAACGAATTTTTCCGGATCGCGTAACTTTTTCGACCGTTTTGCGACAAGTACCCTAACGATGACCAACGAACAGGTATTGCTGGAAAAAGCCAAACAACTCAACCCCGACGGTCTGCGCGAATTCCACCGGCGCTTCTACGCTATGGTGGCCCGCTATGTGCAGTTCAAAGTCGGCGACCCACGGACGGTAGAAGATCTGTGCGGTGAAATTTTCGTGCGGGCTTTGGAAGCCCTGCGTCGAGGCTCGGCCTGGCGCGATTCGCCGCAGGGTTGGATTATGGGCATTGCTCGTAATGTGGTAGCCGATCACTACCGCCATCGCGAACGCGTGTCCGAGGTGGAACTCGACGAGCAACTCACTTCAGCCGAGCAGATGAATCCTCTCCAGCAGGCTATTCAAAGCGAGCGCAACCGCGAATTGGTAGAGGCTATTCAACAGCTTACCGACGAGCAGCGTGAGGTTATCGTATTGCGATTTATGGAGGGTTTGGATATTCAAAGCGTTGCCCAGGCGCTCGACAAAAAGCCGGGGGCAATCAAGGGGCTACAATTTAGGGCGATGCGAACACTGGCCCAATTGATGCAGTCTCGCTCTATGGAAGAAGACGTGATTTAGATGACGATGAACAACGAGCCTACGTTTAATCAGGCAGACCAATTCGATGAGGCTTTAGCCCTGTTAGCCGCCGGGCTTTCTATGGCAGAGGTATTGGCCGAAGCCGGTGAAGACGCTGTCTGGCTGCGCCCCATGCTGGAGCTAGCCGCCGAGGTTGACGGCTTAAAACCGGCGCTCGCCGTCCCACCGCCACAACCTAGCCTCGATCGTCTGCTGGCGCATGCCGAGACTCTAACAGCTCCGGCCCCGACCAATCGTCCCCAGCCGGTGAGACATCATTCAGCGTGGCCGCGCTTCACGCTAAGCCGGTTGCTGTTCAGCACCGGGCTGTCGACAGCTATCGCGGTGACGCTGTTGTTGTTCATTTGTGGTTTGGGCAGCCTACTGGGCGGTGGATTGGTTCTGGCCGCCGAAGGGAGCTTGCCCGGCCAGGCTTTGTATCCCATCAAGCGGCTGTCAGAAACTATTCAGCTCAATGTCGCCCCTGATATCCGCCAGCGGCAGCGCTTGGAAGAAACGTTTAACCAACGCCGCTTGGAAGAAGTGGATCGCCTGACCGAATCGAACGAAACCGCCTCCGTAACAATAACCGGACGCATCGAGGCCCTTACCGAGACTTCGATCACCATAAACGGCGTAACGCTTAACTTGGCCCCGAAAGCCGCCCAGCGTGAAAATTTGGTTGTGGGCGCACGTGTGCGCATCGAAGGGGAAACAAACGCTACCGGAGAGCTGGACGCTAGCACGGTTACGCTGCTCGAACCGCTACCGCCAACGCCGACACCAACGGCAACCTCCACACCGTTGCCAACAGCGACACCACTACCGCCAACCGCAACCGCGACGCCCGTTGGCCAATCGACATCGGACATCATCAAAATCATCCCCACCCCCTTACCCTCGCCGATGCAGGACAATGATGCCACCGATGACGATGAGCGTGATGAGCGTGATAGTGATGAGGCGGATGATAATTCAGGACCGGGCAGTAACAACTCCGGTAGTAGTAATGATAACACGCCTGATGAGGATAACTCGGGGCCGGGCAGCAGTAACTCCGGTAGTGATGACGATAGTGTGCCGGATGTCGACAACTCGGGGCCGGGTAACGCCGAAGATGACGATGTGCGTGAGTTTGAAATTACTGTTGAACCCGACAACGATAATAGCGGCAGCAGTGGCAGTGGCTCCGATGATAATTCTGGCTCCGGCAGCAGCGGCTCTGATGATGATCATCACGACGATAATTCCGGCTCCGGCAGCAGTAACTCCGGCAGTGATGATGACGATGATAACTCCGGCAAAGGCGGTGGGGATGATGACGATGATGATTAAATAGAGGCCATTTATGGCTGTGATGAATAAAAAAAAGCGCGGAATGGTCCGCGCTTTTTTAATTGATTTATTTTATAGCTCAGAGAAAACTTAGTCGTTTACCTCAAGCAATTTATCAATTTCTTTGGTGGCTTGATGAACTGAAATACCGGCTGCCGTAGCCCATTCCTCACACAGTCGTTCGCGCGCCTTTTTGAGAATTTCTGTTTCGCGTGAGCCTAAATGCTTGTTTTGCCGCCAGGCCGTTAAATCGCGTACCACTTCGCAAATTACCCGAAACGAGCCTTGTTCCAGGCGATTGGTCAGTTCAATGTAGCGACTTTTATGATTTTGGCTCAATGGGTTGGCCCGGCTTTTTAATACCTCACGGTATTGATCTAACTCTTCCTCAGGGGTCGATAAGCGCAGTTCTTGGGTTATTTCCGCTTCTACGGGTATCCACAACGTAGAATGAGGAACCGTGACCTTATAATACAAGTCAGCACCATCCTCGGAAAATTGTCGTTTTTCAATTTCGACAATATGACCCACCCCATGAGTTGGGTGAACAATATAATCACCAGCTTTAAATTGCATAACAGGCTCCTTAAACCTAAAAAACGCCGCCGAAGAGGTACTCGCGGCAGATAGCTTTTGTGAGACCGGGAGAAAATGGGGTTAAGCAATAAATATTGCTTTAGGTAGCACCGGTTATTAGTAATTATAGCCTGAAATCGCCTAAAAAGATATTTTTGAGGTGAGTCATCAGCCCGCTGATTTTACCTCTAACAAAAAAAGCCCCACGGATTTTACGCAGAGGTGTAAAATCCGTGGGGCTGTATCGCATCGCTTTTAACCTTAACGAGCCGGCCAAAATTACGTAGGATTGGAAAACAAATCCCTCAACGAACTTATTAGTGGGACGTTGATGCGTTTCTACGGCGTAGGTAAAACCCTAACCCGGCAAAGGCAGCACCAACAGCAGCCAATATCGACCACAACACCGGCTCCGACTTAACACCGCCGGTCGCGGGCAAAGCGGCGGGTGTTTCTTCAGCCATCATCGCTTCGTCTTCGGCCATCATCGCTTCGTCTTCGGCCATCATCGCCTCGTCTTCCATCATCGCCTCGTCTTCGGCCATCATCGCGTCATCTTCAGCCATTGTGGCGGGCGCATCGGCAGTGCGGATAACCGGGCAGTTGACCAAGATACCGGCCGGAGTAATCTCATAACCACCGGCTAAAATATCGGCGGCATCGGTGATGGTGTTGGCTTGATAATCGGCCGGAACCGTTACAAAGTTCACGCTCCAAAATGCGCTGTAGCCTTCATCTTCAGGAATAACATCAATGATGTTCGATTGCCCGGAAACGGCCTGGGGATTACCTTCGGCATCAAAGCCGGTCACCAGCACATAAATCGGCGCGGGGGTAGTCGGGTTAGGCCCAAAATCAAAGTAGAAAACTTCCTGACCTTTATACCAACCCTGTACTAAATCGCCACCCTCGGACAGCGTCGAGCCGGCCGGAACAATCGGGCAGTTGACATACACACCGGCTATCGTTTGTTCGTAACCGGCATCGATCAATTCTTGGGCCGACGTAATGCTGTTGGCTTCATAATCGGCCGGAACGGTCACAAACGTCACTTCCCACAGATCCGAATAACCATCATCGCCGGGGATAACATCGACGATGTTCGACTGCCCGGAAACGGCCTGGGGGTTGCCTTCGGCATCAAAACCGGTCACCAGTACATAAATCGGCGCAGTGACAACGCCAGAGCCGTCTTCGATGAGCGGCGTACTGGGTCCGAAATCATAATAAAACGTTTCACGACCTTGATACCAACCCTGCACCAACTCATAATTCTTGGCCGGCTGGCTAAACACATTATCCTGCGCAAAGACTAATGAAGCGGGCGCGGCCAACAAGGCCACTAGAAATACAACTCCTAACAACATTTTCCCAGGGGTACGACGCATTTTCTGATAAAAGGGGGCAGACATCTTTATAACTCCTCTTGTACATTAAATTTTGAGTAGGTAGACACCATCAGTAGACCGTATCAATCCGTGTACTGCGCTCTACTGAATAAACTTATGATTTAAGTGTATAAGAGGATTCTTACCAGCCGGTTACGCAAATATTACAAAATTCTTAACGTGATGATTTGGCGAGGGTTGTTGCTTTGACTGCTCTTTCGGAATACAGGGAGTCCGTCCTAATCGATTTTCAAAATATTCCTCCATTCTGGTTTGGTGATATTGTTGCTTATTATGTATAATTAGAATTGAGGTAGAAATAAGAAGTTAGGTCGATGGTGGCTTGAGCTGCCTGAAAGGGGAAAGATGAGCGCCATCACAATTTCCCGGCAAATGGGCAGTCAAGGCGATGCGCTGGCGGCTCAGGTTGCTCAACGACTCGGTTGGCGTCCTGTTGGTCGCGAATTGATTAATCAGGCGGCAGTGGGGGCCGGTGTACCTGACGTGGCCCTGGCGGAGCTTGATGAACTGGGGATTTTTGGCTTGCACCCGTCGGCCGAGGCCTGGCAGGCCTATCATACCCAGATCGAGCAGAGCATTCGAACCCTGGCCGCTGAAGGGCAAGTGGTCATTGTTGGGCGAGGCGGGCAGATGGTTTTGCGTGACCGTCCCGATGTACTCCACGTGCGTGTTATCGCCCCCTTTGACCACCGGGTAGCTCGACTGCAAGCGACCCGACACCTGACAGCAGACTCGGCAGCCGCGATCATCGAAAAAAGCATGGAAGCCCGTGCACGGTACATTATCCAAAGCTATGATATTGTACTGGACGATCCAAGCATATACCACCTGATCATCAACACAGGCCTGCTAGGTCTATCTCAGGCCGTCGATCTCGTAGTCCAAGCCTATCGCGGTCTCAGCGCTGGTTAAGACCAGATCAGAATCAGAACCGTAGCCTGATCAGCCTAAATTTGAGACCGCAGACGGCTGAATGAAATGGACGAAAGGAGACTTATGAGTGATAACGACCCTTCTCCGGAGAATGTAGCCTTTGTCCACCCCAGTGAAGAGCAATTTGCTCGAATCCTCGACTTTTACAAGATTCCCTGGACGTACGAACCCCGCACGTTTCCTCTACGATGGGATGACGAAGGAAATCTCCTGGAAGCCTTTAGCCCCGATTTTTATCTACCTGAACAAGATCTCTACATCGAGCTAACAACAATGTCGCAGCGGCTAATCAACAAGAAGCACCGCAAAATTCGTCGGCTACAAGAACTGTATCCCGAAATCAATATCAAACTCTTGAACCGATCTGACTTTGAAATGATGATGCACAAATACGGTCTGGATGCAGATAACGGACTGGTGGGGCAGGTAGATTTACGGGGCGGGTCCGGAAATGGCGTAGGCGAATGATAATATCGAACCACCGACTTCCAATACCTGACTACCCTATTTTTTGGGGAGACGGACAATGACCGATCAATCCTCTGCCGACTGGCCGGGTGAAATTGGTACAATTTATTTAACCGAGGACGAGATTCAGCAACGTGTGACGCAACTGGGCGCAGAGATCAGCCGCGATTATGCCGGTCAGGATTTGATCTTAATTGGTGTGCTAACCGGTGTTTTCATCTTTATGGCCGACTTGCTGCGGGCGATGACGATCCCTGTCACCGTCGATTTTCTGGCCCTGTCCCGTTACGGTCCCAGCGAACAGACGCACGGTGTAGTTCGATTGACCAAAGATTTAGACGAAACGATTACGGGCCGCCACGTTCTCTTTGTTGAAGATATTATTGACACCGGCTTTACCACCCGCTTTATTATGCATAATTTGCAGTTGCGAGAACCGGCCAGTTGCCGGGTTTGCACGCTACTCAACCGTCCTCGCCGCCGGATCATCGACATCGAACTGGATTATATTGGCTTTGATATGCCGGACTACTTTGTGGTGGGGTATGGACTGGACTACGATGAGCGGTATCGCAACTTACCCTACCTGGTCAGAGTCGATCCGGATCAATTGAAACAGGAATAACTTTAAGAAAAATGCTGCAATTCGCTGATAATAAAAAAGCCCAGGCGCATGCCTGGGCTTTTTGCTTTAAAAAATAAGAGAGCCCCGATTAACCTTTCGCTTCCCCGGATTTTAGCAGCTACTTGCTTTCGAATTTCTTCGAAAGAGACATCTTTTTGACTCCGAACCGATAGTTTTACCTACCAATTACTTGTTGGTTTCCCAGAGTTACCCTTTTCACCAACTTACGGTTAAACCTGTTCTACCAGTATCGCTCCGCTTGCCAAAAGCTGTTTACTTTTCACTCCCCATCTCAGGGTGCGTCCGAATTCCTTGGGACTCTCTTAGTACTATTATACTACGATCTCGCTCCGTTGTCAAGCAAAATTTTGAATAAAAATAATTTTTTTTTACACAGTTCAAAAATTCTTAACTACAAATCATACGAATTTCACTAATTTTTATCTATTAAGGCAAATCCGAGATTTAAATCACCCAAATCCAAGTCGGCTAAAATGTAAAACTTGAAACGTAAAGCTTGGTTCTTGCCAAAAACCCTTACGTTTTACGCATTACGTTTTATCGGCTGCCCAATATCTAGACGGTTACTTTCTTGGAACTGCTTAACTGCGTAACTCATAACAAAAATCGCTCGGTCAAATAGCGCTCGATTTGCTGCACCGTATACAACTGCCTCCCCGTTGTATCGGTGGCGATCTGGGTGCGGTGATAGATTTGATCGAAGCACATCGTATAAACCATCCACACATCGCGACGTTGGCGCAGGGTATCATCCGGTTCCAGCGCCAGATAGGCCTCGAGAAATCCATCCAGCCGCTCCCCCGTCAATTCCATTTGCCAGTGGGTAGCGATATCCCAACCCAGCATCGCAATATCGCACGCCGGGTCACCAACCACCGCCCACTCCCAATCGATATACCACAGCCGATTACCGTCAAACAGAATATTCTGGGGATGCGCATCGCCGTGAACCAGGCTAAAGCGCTCCAGTCCCATGAACAGATCATTATTGTCCGCCACAAAATGGCGAACTGCCGGCAGCAAGCGCTTTACAAAAGGAATATCGAGCAGATAAGGGTGGTTAGTCCGCCAATAATCAACAGCCACATCAAAGCGATGCAAAAAATCGTAGGACGCATCCGAAAGCTGGCCGAGTGTCCCGTGCCGATCAAATTTTTGCCGGTGCAGCCGGGCCAGCGTCCGAGCGTGCGCCTCCAAATCCGCCCTATCCCACGTTTGCTTCACCATCCCGGCCACATATTCAAGCACCATATACGGCGCAGAAATATCCGTTCGCGAAAAATCAACCACAAACGCCCGTGGCCCAATCCCCTCCGGCACCCGCTGCAGCACATCAAACTCCCCTTGCAGCGTCCGCTCCGACTCCTTATCCCGCAACCCAATTCGCAAATTAAAGTCACGCGACTGATTCACCTTGACCAAGACATTGCTGTTCGCCTCGCCCTGCCCAATCGAAGCTGTTTCAACGTAACTAATCGACTCCAGTCCAAGCGCGTCGCTGTGTTTGTGGAGAATTGCCGTTACCGTTTCGATTGTAGGGTATTTCATAATTCATCCCTCATAATTCATCCCTCTTTAAAACTCTCCACCTGATTAGGCTAAAAACTGGCGTGGCGACTAATCACAGCGGTATATTTTCATGGTATGATAAAACACAGGAGGGATATCACAAAACATCGATATCCCTCCTTTTTTATGGCTATTTTTCCAAGCAACTATTTTATTAACGGCCACAAGAAAATACCTAAACCAGCCTTCAACACCATCACAACAAAGTTACAATTCGCGACCCTACCACCCTGCCGGAGAACAAAAAATGCGCCTTAATCGAAGAACGTTCCTAAAACAAGCAACCATGTATGGCATGCTGCTGTCTTCTCCTGCCGTATTCACCCAAAGCTGTAGGGAAGAACCACAACAACCCGACAGAATTGATATTCACCATCATATTCTGCCGCCGGTCTATACCAAGGCCTTGACCAAAATCGGCATTACCAGCTTTGGCGGGCTACCGCTGCCCTATTGGAATGCACAGCGCTCTTTAGACCTCATGGAGCGCAACAGAATTGCCACCGCCATCACCTCGATTTCCGCCCCAGGCATTTATTTCGGCGACAGCGACTTTGCCATAGATCTGGGCAGACAATGCAACGAGTTTTCCGCAACCCTGATCAGCGATCACAAACCGCGATTTGGCGGCTTTGCCGTGCTGCCCTTGCCTGATGTTGATGCGGCCCTAAAAGAGGTAGAATACGCGCTTGACATTCTAAAACTGGATGGCGTTGTTTTATACTCAAACGTGGCTGGCCTTTATGTCGGTGCTCCCGAGTTTGATGAATTATATGCTGAGCTAAACCGCAGGAAGGCCGTTGTCTATATTCATCCCACAACTCCGGCCGACGATAAATTCCCCCCAATGGATATCCCACCCAGCATCATGGAGTTTGTCTTCGATACCACGCGCGCCATCGGTAATATGATCGTCAACAAGACCATAAAACAGTATCCCGATATACGCTTTATCGTTTCCCATGCCGGAGGAACTGCGCCCTACATTGCCTGGCGGATATCTTTATTGGATTATCTACTCTATACCGATACGATTAACGACCTGAAAAGCTTATATTACGATACAACCTTGTCAGCCTCTGCTTATGCCTTAGGTGCGCTGCAAGAGTTGGCCGATCCCGCCCGTCTCCTTTTTGGCAGCGACTATCCCTTTGCCCCGGAAATGGTCATCAGCCTGAGTATATTCGGCTTAAATTCATGGGATGGTTTTGATGAAGAAAAACTGAGAGGCATAAAAAGCAACAATGCTCTAAACTTATTTCCGCGCTTCGTTAAAAAAGAGAATGGATAATGCGATTTTGTTGACATTTCGACTCAAGTCGATAAGTACTGGCGTGTGGCTAATTTTTCGTCAGCAAAGTTCCAAAGGTGACAGTCACTTATTGTCGAGAAGTCAACATCTCAGTCGTCCAAATAGGGCGATTTAGCGTGCTCAAGTAACTGTCACCTGGTTTTTGCTTCAATCCTATTTACATCTGCGATGCATCATAGGTGGCGGCCATTTCCCAGGTCAACTTCCATTCGCCATCTATCTTCTTAAAGCCCAGGATACAGTTGCCGGTTTCAACAATCGGCTCGCCGCCATCCTTGGGGGTAAGCGTGTTGGTCCACTCCATCCGGCGCTCCGCCGAGTCGCCATCGACATTGGCGTAGACCAGTTCAGACTCCCGGTCAACCGTGAAGGTATTGAAAAAGTCCTCCCAGTCGGCCCGTACCGCCTCTTTGCCAACCAGCGGTGGCCGGCCAGGCAGCATGGTCACCACGTCGTCGGCGTAGAATTCCATAATACGGTCAGCATCATTGGCTTTGTAGGCCTCATCCAGGGCGTAGACTACTTGTAAAAACTCGGCCTTCGGGTCAACCTTAAGGGCTATCTCGTCGAGTTGCGCCTGCATCTCGGCCAGGTCATCGGCGCAGGCCCAGGCTGCGCCATCGAACTTGGCAATCTGGCCGGCAGTGCAGCTCAGTTCAGTAATACTTGTGGCGCTATTCTGGGCAAAGGTCCAGGTTGCGCCGCTTAACAGGACCAGCATTAACGCGACTGCGATTACCCAAAACTTCGCTGAAATATTCATTAGATTCCTCCTGATAAAGGATAAGGGGCCGGAGCCAGCCAGCAGAGCATGGTTAGTTGGCCACACCGTCGCCGGCGATCCCGCCTTAATTTATTTATTTTTTGTATTGGTTTGGCACCTTTGATTGTGTATTTTTATTCCTCCTATATCGCTTTCTGAATAAATGTTAATATGATCTCTACAACAGGATTGTCAGGTGATCACAAATATGAAATGGTAAAATAGGTATGGTCGGAAATTTTTTTAAATGTCACCTTTTCATTACCCGCTACTCGAAGTGCATCAATAAACTTTTGATTCTCTTCACAGACTATTTTAGGAGGGTCTTCATCATATTCACTACACAGGCAGTGGCACTGGCCGCATCTTCAATATAAGTTGGATACTTCACGCGTGGAGACAACCGATAATTCGAAAGCACAACTCCAATGCCTTCAGAGGCGAAACGTTTTGCAACACTTTGGGGGGTAAAACTCTGACGTGTCTCCGGATATTAAGGCCTCACCATGAAACCACACGAACACCGGGAAGTTCTCTCTGTCCTTGGGGAGATATTGGACTGTTGGGGGCACTTTAGAAGTTGGTGGGTCAACCACGGGAGCTAATGTCGGATTGCCAGTCAATGGGCAGATTCTGATGGTCTATAGGCTAGGCTCTACGATAGGTATGATGTTCTGGGGCAAGGACAAGTTAATTGTATATTCATCCTGCCTCTGGTATCAACTTAGCCACTTTTAAGATTGTTATTTAGTATACTACAAAAGGCTTTTTAATTGACCCACCTGATGACCAGTTTAAAGCCTAGCAACAAGGAGAGTTTTCAAGAGGTAAAGGAGAGGAGTGCATCAAGGCAAGGACAAGTCAGATAATTGAACGTTTTTCTTTACTCCTATGGCAGCACCTTGAAAGGGTTAAAAAGACCCGTTACCCCAATCAAAGTAAAGCAAACTTCTCAGAGATGCGTTTTCTTAACTCTCCATCGATCACACCGACTCCCACACCTCGATTTTCACGCCTTTCACCTTCATAATTCATCCCTCATAATTCATCCTTCATAAAACTCTCCACCCAATCAGGCTAAAAACTGGCACACTGACCAATCACAGTAGTAGATTTTTGTATTATAATAGAATATGGGAGGGATATCGGTGTTTTGCGATATCCCTCTTTTTTGACAGACTGATTCTTACATAGATTGGAGGAACAGTATGCTAGCAAAAACCGATAGTCAAAAGACAATTCAAACAATGACCCCCCAACAATGGATTCGTTTGATCACCGTCTATCTCCTCATACCACTGGTTCTCTTGATTTGCGGATGGGATTTCGGTTGGTGGCAGGCGTGGGTCTTTTCAGTGGTGATAGTTGTAGTCGGCATAGGGGGACGCCTATGGGCAGAACGGCGGCATCCGGGGCTGCTGGCGGAACGAGCCAATTTTGACAAGGCTTCCGATGTGAAGCCATGGGATAAAGTGCTTGCGCCATTGATGGCGGTCAGTTTATCCTTCCCCCTGGTCATTGTGGCGGGGCTAGATCACCACTTTGGCTGGTCACCCGTGTTCCCGATATGGCTCAACATCCTCGGCTTCATCTTGATCATACTGGGATACGCCTTCGCCACGTGGGCATTGGTGGAGAACCGTTTCTTCTCCAGCGTGGTGCGTATTCAGACGGAGCGGGGGCATGTGGTCTGTGACAGCGGCCCATACCGGGTCGTGCGGCATCCCGGCTATGCCGGCAATATTCCGCCACTGGTGGGCATTGTGCTGGCATTAAGCTCGATATGGACCCTCATACCGGCGCTGGTGGCGCTGATCATCACCGTGATCAGAACCACCCTGGAAGACCGGACTCTCCAGGCTGAACTGCCGGGGTATCGAGATTATGCCCGGCGCGTGCACTATCGGTTGATTCCCGGAATTTTCTAAGGGCATCACGCCGCCTGAACCAACACGAAATAACCGTATCCGCACCTTGTCTCCCTGGTCATGGCACCACCCTTGATGATTTGAACCAGCGTAAGTGGAGCGATTGGTCCGGCACGATAGCAAAGGAGGCGGCTCATCTACAAAGCCGTTGTGATACGTTTTTTGTAGGGGATTGTCTTTGGGGGCATTGCTCAGTCTTTATTTGGCAGCCAATGTTCCAAACTTAGCCGGGGCTATCCTCTATTCGCCGGCAATCAGGTTAACAGACCCACGCCGTCACCTCTTACCGATCATCAAATACGTGGTACGACAACTGCCTAAACCAGAAGATAATTTCACCGATACGGAAGCCGGGGCACGGCTCTGGTCATATGCGGCTTATCCTGCTGCGGCCTCACACGAACTTATGAAATTCACCGGACAAGTCAAACGGTGTTTACCTTAAGTGACCTGCCCTATCCTCATCATCCACAGTACAGCCGGTGATACGATCCATCCGAACAGTGCCCGGTTTGTATATGATCAAGTTGGCTCAACAGAGAAGGAGATAGTCACGCTCCATAATTCCGGACACGTTCTAACACTAGATAGCGAATGGCAGCAGGTAGCAGAGCAAACATACCAATTCATTCTAAAACACCTATCTGCTGCATGACATATTAAACAAGAGAAAAGGTCATATAGATGTCAAACGACAATTAGAAATACCCATTAGCGACAATTAGAAATGCCCATAAAGGATAATTAGATTGGTTCAGACGGGTCAGCCGATGGCTGACTGAGTTGTAATTGACGTTGGGCGGCTTGTTCAGCTCGAACACTGCCCATATCGGCGCCGAATTCGATAATACGACTGTGATGAACGACACGGTCAATAGCGGCAGCGGTAGTCAGCGGGTCTTTGAAAATCTGGTTCCACTGGGAGAAAACGAGATTGGAGGTGATAACGACACTGCGCCGTTCATAGCGTTCGGCCAAAAAGGTAAACAAGACTTCCATTTCATCACGACTTTGCTGGACATAGCCGATATCATCCAGGACGACCACGGCGAAGCGGTCGAGCCGTTTG
>JAGRBZ010000039.1 GCA_020433805.1 Anaerolineae bacterium | reverse complement strand
CCATGAAGATGACGATCCGCCCGGCAGTACACGCGGCCACCATTCGTATTATATCGTCTTTCAAAAAAGTGCCGGTGTTACCGAACAACCCCCGCTCATCCCCGTACCTGACATGCCACCGAACGGCACAGAATTAGAGGCCGAACTGTTAGCTACGGGCCAACCGTTTATCCAGGCGCTTAACCGTAATGCGGCTCTCTTTAAAGTAGCTCAAGCGCAGGGATTGGGCCAACGTCTCACGGGCGAATATGAGCTCATGCACGACGGCCAAACCTATATAGCTCAGATTTTTGAGATGGGGCTGGTTTATGTGCCGGACGGGCAGTGGGATCAGGTTCAGGTCGTTGATACATCAACCAGAGAAGTAACGGCCTTTGGCCCGTCTCACTTGTGGGATAATCACATCACCGGCTTTTTCGGCAACCGCAGCCAGTATTGGGAGTGGTATTTAAGGGACTCGGTGCCGGGCCTGGGCTGGATAGAATTCAAAAATGAAGTCATTACTCAAAATCCGGTTTTGGAAGAAGATGCTTGGGTGTTCAAAGCAGACAAGATTTATAAAATGCCCCGCAGCCTACATCAACCCGCGGCCCCGGCCCACGCCCCAGTTACCATGCCGGCGATCCCCCCCGAGCCGATAGAGCCAATCGATCCCAACCCGCCTGTTCCCAAATCGATTTTTGTTCAGGCCCGTAACGGACATTTCTATATCAACGATAAGCCTCGCCGGTTTATGGGGGTTAACATTCGCGGGTTAGTTCATTACGGTCAGGATCCGCACTATTTCCGGCACGCACCCGCTGAACATCGGGATATCCAACTTCAAGGGGCCAAGGATATGAACGTTCGCCTGGTGCGCGTCTTCTTGGCTCATAAAGATGCCACTCCACAGGAGATTGAAGGCCGCCTGCGCGACACCCTCAACGTGATGAAGGCCAAATTCCCTGACATCTATTTGCTGCCGGCTTTGACCAACTTGTACAAAGATGTTCCTTTCTATGTCAAGGGCGATGAAAAATTCTATAACCAACCGTCAGGCAATCGGGAGATTCTCAACAATACCTTTTATGAAGGTGGCTATGAAGAAAATTACCTACCGTTTGTCCGGCATATGGTCACTGCCTTCAAAGATGAGCCTCAAATATTCGCCTGGGAGATCGGCAACGAGTTAAAGGCCGAAAATGCGCCGGATGTGTTGGTCAACTTTATGACCTCGGTGGCGGCCAAGATTAAAACGTGGGACCCGAACCATATGGTCACCACCGGCATGATTAGCACCCGACACGCCTTTATGGAGCATAGGCCAGAACTGCGCGACAAATTGTACGGCTCAAACCACATCGATTTTATCACCATCCATCCCTACAACGGCAACGAACCGCCGCATCCGGTTGAAAATGACAGTGATTTGGCACGCAAATTCAAAAAGCCGATCGTTATAGAAGAGGCCGGATTTGACCGAACGCACTATCCTAATCGCCCGGAAAAGACTCGGAGCGATCTGGCCTACTGGTTTGGAGAAGGCGCTAGCTGTTACATGCCCTGGGGTTTTGTCAAAACACCGCATGATAACAACGATGGTGATAGCAATGTCGGCTTAACCGGCCCGCTACACAACGATTTCAACCAGCTTTGTGAACTGCATCGCCAGTGTGGTGAACTCTTGGGCAATGCAAAAATCACCGACGACGTTCGACCGACCATTGCTCAATTTGGCTTTAGCACAAGAGATGTCGAGTCGATGCCGCTTGCCCCGATTATTGTCGACGGTTTCGACTTCCCGGTTGGCAAACCCGACGCTGGTGGGTATTATGTAGCTGCCGGCTTGGTCGATCCTGCCTATCATGCCAACCTGGGCTACTGGCACACCGGCGAAGATTGGAACGGCGTGCGCGGTCAGGATACCGATCTGGGTGATCCGGTCTTTGCTATAGCCCACGGTCAGGTTATAACCTCATATGTCTTTCCAACCTGGGGCAATATCGTGCTCATCGAGCATGTACTGCCCACGGGTGATAAGGTCTGGAGCCAATATGCGCATCTTAAAGACCGCCTTGTAGAAAAGGGGGCTATTGTGCGCCGTGGCGATCTTATCGGCACCATCGGCAAAGGCGCTAATAATAAATACATCGCCCATCTTCATTTTGAAATTCGGCGGCACAACCTGCCCGCTTCGAAATGGTGGAAAAATACGCCGACCGATCGCGAGCAGATTTTACGGGCGTACGTCCATCCAACCAACTTCATCAATAACTTCCGACCCCGATAACAATATCTTCAATAATGTACTTTTACCTGTGACATTCTTTTTGATCCACAGGTCGCCAGGTAATGGAACTCCCGCTGCGGCCGATCTGGTCACGCTCAACGCTTGCCAGACCGGATTGGGCAAGATTTCCGGGGATGGCATGATCGGTCTCCGCCGGGCCTTCCTCGTGGCCGGGGCCGATCAGCCAGTGGAGCGTTAGCGATGCCGCTACCGTGGCCCCGATGACGAGTTTTATCAGGAATATCTCCGGCTGGATAATAAAGCCGTGGCGCTCCAGCAAGCTATGCAGGCCGTCAGCAGTAACCCGGAATTCAGTCATCCACGCTATTGGGCACCTTTTGTCGCTGTTGGGGCCGAGGCGTGATGATTCGTGCAATTTGTGCAATTCGTGGTTGATTTTGAGACAAGGCTCTTCGGGTAACTTATAGAGAAAATAAATTGACACCCTTGTAACAGCCAATTGCCCAAAAATTACCGTAAAAATGCCGCGACTTTTAGCCGAAATTGAGTCTTAATTGAGTTAAGTAGGTTAAATTGGAACGAAACCTCTCTATAATACAAGATGCCCCGCAATGCAGCAATGGGCTTCCATACTTGCTACATGATGAAGGAGAAAGTCATGCCAAATGGCGATACACCTAAACCTGTTATCTTTTTAGCTTTTGCTAATATGCCGGCCGGCACACCCGGTTATTTACGTAACTTAGGGCAAGAAGCCCGGCGACTAACGGCGACACTGAGTCGGGCAGAGGAGAAGGGCTTGTGTGAATTGGTCGTTAAACCCTTTGCCGAACTGAATGAAATTCTAACGACCTTTCGCAATTACCGCAATCGGATCGCTATTTTTCATTATGCCGGTCACGCCAAAAATTTCGAACTGCTGCTGGAAGATGCGGATAAAGGTACCATCGCCGTCGATGGCCGTAGTCTGGCTGCCTTTCTCGGTGAACAAACGGGATTAAAGATGGTTTTTCTTAACGGCTGCGCAACCCAACCTCAAGTTAAGGGGCTGCTGGAGGCTAACGTGTCGGCGGTTATAGCCACTGAACAGGCAATTAAAGATGAGGTGGCTACAAACTTTGCCGATAACTTCTACCGCTCGCTGGCCAGTGGCGCCAACCTGCAAACTGCCTATAACGAAGCCGAGGCGGCCGTACGTTCGACCATAACCACGGACGACACTCGCGAACTCTATCGCAGTGATGCTCGCGATGCGCTCTTTGAAACAGAAAATCTGCCGTCCGATCACTGGCCGTGGGATTTATATATGAAACCTGGCGACGAAGCCACGGCGAATTGGAATTTACCCGAAGCCGTTAATGATCCGGTAACCGTGTTGCCGCCGCTGCCGGAACTCGATCTGCCCGGCAGCCCCTATCGTCACCTCCGTTGGTTCGAGCGGGAGCATGCCGAGATTTTCTTTGGGCGCGGTCATGAGGTTCGTGACTTATATAAACAAGTAACCACGCTTACGATGCCGGTGATTTTGCTTTATGGACAAGCGGGTGTGGGTAAATCCTCGTTGCTGGCTGCCGGTATTCTGCCGCGTCTTGAAGGCGACTACGAAACACGCTATATCCGGCGCGACCGCGATTATGGGCTGTTAGGCTCGCTACGAAGGGCGCTGCCCAGGGCAGATAGCATGGCCGAAGCTTGGCTAAGGTTAGATACACCAAAACGCCCCTTAGTTGTCGTTTTAGATCAGGTGGAGGAGGTTTATACCCGCCCTTTAGACGGCCCTGTAAACGAGTTGGACAGTTTCATTATGGCTATACGCGAATTGTTCGCCGATCCCAACCAGCGTCCACCCGGCAAACTTATCCTTGGCTTTCGCAAGGAGTGGTTGGCCGATATCGAAACACGACTCACAGAATATCGGCTGCCCCGAGCCAAGATTTTTCTGCAAAGGCTCGAAAAAAAGGGCATCGTTGAGGCGATTGTTGGCCCGGCGCGCTCAGAGCGTTTAAAAAATTTTGGCTTGACCATAGCTGAAGAACTGCCGGAGGGCGAGAAACTGCAAGACATTATCGCCGAAGATTTACTGGAAGACCGCGAATCACCCATCGCCCCCACGCTGCAAATTTTGCTGACAAAAATGTGGGAGCGAGCCAAAGCCGAAAATTACGACAAGGTCCATTTCAATCTTGATCTGTATCAGTCTCTTAAACGCGAAGGGTTACTCCTCAAAGATTTTCTCGATCAACAGCTTGCCAGCCTGGCCGAGTGGCAGGCAGATGTTGTTGAGTCCGGCCTGATCCTCGATATGATGGCCTATCACACGACGCCTCAGGGTACAACGGAACAACGCACCCAGAGCGAACTGAATAAAATGTATGGTCATTGTCAAAAGGATATTAGCCTTATCGTGCAGCAGTGCGAAGATTTGTATCTTCTGGTTGACCCGGTGAAAAATCAACTCGATGAGAATACAGCTTCTCGTTTGGCGCACGACTCTTTGGCCCAACTGGTACGTCACCGTTTTGATGAGTCGAACGCACCCGGGCAGCGAGCGCGCCGAATTTTAGAAAGCCGCGCCCGCGATTGGGTCGATCACCAAGGTGAGCCGAAAAAAGGGCCGCCTTTGGATGAGCAGGATTTGAGGATTGTAGAAGCCGGGCGGGTGGGGATGCGCCGTTTAACGGAAACAGAAAATCGTTTATTGGAAGCCAGCCATCAGGCCCAGACCAAACGAGAATTTGATCGAAAGGTGGAGCGTTGGGTCAGACATGGCTTGCTTGTTCTGCTTCTGCTGGCTGCTGTAATCGCATCCTACATGTGGCGGCAGTCTGAACATCGGGGGACAATTGCTGTGGCCCGTTCTTTAGAGGCGAAAGGGCGATTATTGTCGAAAGATGAGCCTTTGCGGGGCCTTTTATTAACCTTGAAAGCGTATAAGCTGCTACTTCAAAAAGATGCCGACGAGACTCTTGGTGATATTGAAACCACAGTGCATAGCCTGATGCAGGTAGGCAGTCTGTCAAGTCGAACAGATGTCGACTCGATTGCCGATTTAGGGCAAGAAAGCCAGTATGTCATTATCGATTACTCGGACAAAATAGGTGAATTGCTGTCTAAGTCCGGAACTAAAACAATACCCCTGTCCGGCAGAATTACGTCAATTACCGATTTAGGGGAAAATAGTCTTTTTGTTGTCATCGATTATTCTAATAAACCCGGCCAACTGCTCTATAAGTCTGATGTTGCCACGGTAACCCTGATCGATAAAATCACCTCAGTCGTCGATTTAGGCTCGGAAAGCTCTTATGCTGTCATCAACTATGTAGATAAGCCGGCTGAATTGCTCACCAAAACCAAAGGGGTGACGACAACATTAACCGGTTCGCTCGACTCGGTCACCGATTTAGGTCCTGAAAGTCCTTTTGACGTTATCGATTATAAAAATAAACGAGGCGAACTGCTTGATAAGGATGATGGTACTATAACAGTACTAGCCGGAGAGGTCATTTCAGTTAAAAGTTTTGGCGATGATGATCCCTTTGCTGTTATTGCCTACTCGGACCAGCCGGGCCAACTGTTGTCCAAATCCGATGGTACCGTTGTAACGATGCTAACTGGTGAGGTCGATGTCGTTAGAGATTTGGGCGCTAATAGCCCCGTGACGGTTATCGATTACGCCGAGCAGCCGGACGAACTGTTGACAAAGAGTACCGGTATCACTAAAACGCTAACCGGTGAGGTCATTTCAGTTAAAAGTTTCAGCGAAGACAACCCTTTTAGCGTTATTGACTATTTAGACCAGCCGGACGAACTGTTGATCCAAACCGACGGTACAATCGTCACGATACCGTCTGGCCAGGTCGACACGGTGACCGATTTAGGGAGCGAAAGCCCTTTCGCTATCATCGATTACTCGGCTCAGCCCGGCCACCTGCTGAATAAGTCAGATAACACGGTTACAAAAATGGACGGGCGGATCGATACGATTAAAAACCTGGGCAACGACAGTCAATTCGTTGTAATCGATTATCGAAGCAAACCGGGGCAATTGTTTAACAAAACCAAAGTTATGACAGTCCCTCTAACGGGCGAGATTGCCTCTATCAAAGATATGGGCGAAAATAGTCCCTTCATCGTTATTGATTACTTCAATCATCCTGGCGAACTACTTACCAGAAATAGCGGCGTTACAACAACGCTAAGCAGCGAGATCGACTCCGTTTGGGATTTGGGTGAGGGTAGTCCTTTTGTCGTCGTCGATTATCAAGGACAACCGGGCGAACTCGTTGATAAGGACCAAGGTAAAACAACGCTTTTGAAGCATGAGGTTTTCCGGGTTACAGACTTAGGCCAAGCCAGTCCTTTTGCCATTGTCGATTACCGGGGACAGCCAGGCGAGCGGCTTGACAAAAACGATGGAATTACCCAAGCGTTGAGCGGAGAGGTTGCTTCTGTTTTTAGCTTGGGCAGAGAGAGTTCTTTTACCATCATCGACTATGAAAATCAGCCCGGTGAACTGTTCGATCATATCAATAACAGAATACAAACGCTGTCTGATGAGGTGGTTTTGGTGGAAGACTTGGGTGAAAATAGCGCCTTTGTCGTCATCGGCTATTTGGATAAGTCGGGTGAGATGGTTGACAAAACCGGTGGGCGAATTTTTATGCTGTCTGATGAGGTGGTTTCGGTGAAAGACTTGGGTGAAGATAACAGTTTTGCCGTCATCGAGTATGCAGACCAACTTGACGAACTGCTTAACAAAGCCGAGGGTATCACCCTTACCCTAACCGGTGAAATCGAATCGGCCATGCGTTTAGGCCAAAACAGTTCTTTTATTGTCGTCGACTATGCAGACAAGCCGGGGGAACTGCTTGATAGAGCCAAAAATATCACCATTCCATTGAAACACCAAGTCGATCATGTTGCGCTCTCGCTGGATGAAGCAAAACCGTTTTTTATTGTTGCTTATCAAAATAAACGTCAGGTCCTCGGTATGGCCGAGGATCAAGACTCGGTTCGGCTGTTGACTGAGTTTGAATTGGGTGTTAAACAGACCGAGATCTATACGGATGAAAATCGGCTCGGTCTCGTTTACGATGATAATAGAATGTATTGGCTTGATCTGGAATGGCTCAAGGAGATCGACCTTCATTCACAAGCAAAAGATTTAACTGGTGAAGGCCTGATTGAGGTTGCCTGTATACCTCTCCAGGATGACGATTTGATTAAGAGAACCGAAATTGAAGATAAGGTGGATCTGTCTCACGTATGTCCCGGTTAATGGCAGCCAAAGCGTAAATCGGTGACTGCGCATCAATCTGAGTACGTTATTTTATCTTGAACTTTCAAGGTGAAAACGGTATACTTCCTTTTATCTCATCGATAATCACTCTCATATCTTAGAAAAGAGCAACGATGCCTATCGAATCGCCTTACCCTATGATTTCTATTGAAGACGCTTTGGCGATTATCCAAAACGCCATTCAGCCTCTTCCTTCTATCAATATTCCCTTTCAAACTGCACCAGGATATGTGTTGGCAGAAGATGTTTTCGCCAATGAGCCGATGCCGCCTTTTCCGGCTTCCAGCGTCGATGGTTACGCCGTGGTCGCGGCTGACGGGCCGGGTAAACGCCGGATTGTGGGCGATCAAGCGGCGGGTTATATGGCCGGTATCGAAATCGAGCCGGGGACATCGGCTCGCGTTACGACCGGTGCCCCCGTGCCTCCGGGAGCCGATGCCGTCGTAATGGTTGAAGAAGCCGAAGTGATCGGCGACCACGTCGAGATTTTGGCCCGCAATATTCAGCCTGGTACAAACATTCGGCCCATTGGCCAAGACATCGAACAAAATCAGCGTGTCTTGGCTGTGGGAACCGTCCTGGGTCCGCCTGAATTAGGCTTGCTGGGTACAGTTGGCCGGAGCAATGTAACGGTCTATCGTCGGCCTAAGGTCGCCGTGATGTCCACGGGTGATGAAATAGTAGAGCCACACGAACAGCCCGCGCCCGGCCAAATTCGTGATGCCAACCGCTTTACGCTTATCGGTGCGGTGCGACAGGCCGGTGGCGAACCGCTCGATTTGGGCATAGTTCGTGATAAACAGGGGAGTCTGCAAGCCACCATCGAACGTGGCCTGACGGAAGCCGATGTTTTACTGACCTCAGGTGGCGTGTCGATGGGCCAGCTTGATTTGGTCAAGCCCTACCTGGCCTCGCGTGGCACGCTCCATTTTGGCCGGGTCAATACCAAACCGGGTAAACCGGTAACTTTTGCCGTGGTTGATGGCGTTCCCTGTTTTGCTATGCCCGGATTTCCGGTTAGTGCTTTGGTTAGTTTCGAAGTATTTGTTCGTCCTGCTCTGCTCAAAATGGCCGGTCACACAAACATTTACCGTCCACGTGAGAAAGCGGTGCTGGCACATCGTTTCTCCCATACCGCAGCCCGCACCGAATTTCAGCGGGTTGTGCTGACCCGCCGAGCTGACGGCACGCTTGTTGCCTCAACCACCGGCTTCCAGGGTTCGGGCCGCTTACTGTCGATGGTGGGGGCTAATGGTTTGGTTATCCTGCCCCACGGTCAAGATAATTATGAAGCCGGGGCAGTTGTGGATGCGCTCATCCTCGACCGGGTTGAAATGGAGGATGGCGTTGACAAACCGCATGTCTCTTCCCTCTAACGAATTTAAGTTGCCACTTGAACGGCTAAACCAAGAAGTGAGGCGTAGGGAGTAAAAGTAAAAGTTTGAATTATCAAAAAAGACCCTCAAAAAGCCGGACTAAAACAACCCGGACCCGGAGTTATGCTATGATGTTTGGCGTTTGCTGTGGCATGATTACGGGAGCTGCGCTCAGGGTTATAACAATACCCACTACCAGGTTAAGCTATGAACTGAGCGTTGGATTTTTGTTGGGAGCTATAACGATGAATTGGCTGGCGTGGGTATTTCTCCTCTGCGGCCCATTTTGGGACAGTACGCAATTTTCAAACAATCGCTCCTCCTCTCCCCTTGGGAAACGAATTATGTGTATTGGAGTTGTTATCGCACTTAGTTTTAGTTATATCGTATTTATCGATATGCTAACAAACGGGCACTATTTTCAAGCGATGGTGATTGCTATTAGCTTTTTAAGTCTTATTGTGATGCTTGGTAGTATGGCTAACACACAGGCGTTAAAGGCTCAAGGGTTGCTACCCTATCTGGGAATGTCTTTGCTTATCGCGACCTGGGGTGGGGTCGTCCCCCTCACCGGTGGTCTGTTTGGGATAGGTTTGGCGATTGTGACCACCGGTTTAGATACAATTTTGCCCGTATTGCTTCCTTATTGGCTCCTCAGTGGTATTGTGTATGGCGCGGTGTTGGGGCTGCTCACGGGCTCCAATTGGTACAGGCTGTAATGCAATATTTTCAGCGTATCGCTTCCAAAATCGCTTCTTCGGCGTGAATAGAGGTTGTATCGTAGAGGGGAATGTCGGTATGGTGTTGTTGAACGAGCATGACAATTTCTGTGCAGCCCTCGATAATGCCCTCGGCCCCTTGACTTCGTAAATCCTCCATAATTCTCAAATAGGCATCGCGCGAGGCATCTTTGACCTGCCCTAAACAAAGTTCGTCATAAATGATACGATGGATGATGTCGCGATCCGCTTTGGGAGGGACAAGTACATTTAGCCCAAACTTTTCGATTAACCGCCCTTTGTAGAAATCCTGTTCCATCGTAAAGTTGGTGCCCAACAAGCCGATGGTTTTTATGCCTGCCGCTAGAATCCGTTTCGCCGTAGCGTCGGCCAGATGTAAAATAGGAATACTGATCGATTCTTGGATTTGTGGCGCAACTTTATGCATGGTGTTGGTACAAATGAGCAGAAAATCTGCTCCGGCCGCCTCCACCTGTCTGGCTGCCTGGGCGAGTGTTCGACCGGCGCTGTCCCAATCGCCGTTGTGCTGCATTTCTTCAATTTCCTGAAAATCAACGCTAACCATTGCGATACGGGCGGAATGCAATCCACCCAGTTTGGCTTTGACCCCTTCGTTAAGAAGGCGGTAGTAAATCTCTGTTGATTCCCAACTCATGCCGCCCAGTAAACCAATCGTTTTCATGCTTATCCCCTAATTCTCTGAATGGCGTTTAAGTTCGTATGCAGTCGGTGAACCCACCGTGGTTTTGGACAGGCGCAGTTCGCGAATTTCATAATCGCCGGGTGGAACATCGGCAAACGCTGCAATGGCCGCGATGACCCATCGAAAAACGTGTTCTTCTTAGCCGCCGCTCAACTCCGCTCTAACAAGGGCTGCCCCAGCGGCCAACGCCTTTAGTTTGCCCTGCGCAACCTTGCGGGTGAGCGGTACCATCCCACAGTTGGTACAGGGGTAGAGATGTTCCGGGGCTACATATTGGAGCGCTTGGCGGAGAGTGGCGGCCACTTCTTCCGGTGTTTCGATAGTATCCGTGGTCACATCAATGGCCCCAGCCAAGACATCTTTGCCCTTAAGCAAGCCGATTAACGCCATTGGTACTTTAGAGTTGTGACATTCAAGGGATACTTGATCAATCGCCGAAGCCTGGAGCAGGGGAAAGGTTTCTTCATACTGCCGCCATTCAGAACCGAGCGTCTTTTTCCAGTCTGTGTTAGCCTTAATGCCGTAGCCGTAGCAGATGTGAACCGCAGTTTTGCAGGTGAGACCCTCGGCGGCCCGTTCCAGAGCCTTTATCCCCCAGTCGCGAACCTCGTCGAAGAAGACGTTGAAGGCCGGTTCATCAAATTGGACGACATCGACACCGGCGGCTTCCAGCTCGCGCGCCTCATCATTAAGAATTTTGGCAAACTCCCAGGCCAGCTTTTCACGGCTGTGATAGTAGTCGTCATAGAGTGTATCGACCATGGTCATCGGGCCGGGCAGGGTAAATTTTATCGGGTGGCTTGTTTCGGCGCGCAGAAAACGAGCATCGTCCACATAAACCGGCTGTTTACGGCTCACTGCTCCGGCGACGACCGGCACATTGGCCTCATAACGACTACGAATACGAACCGTCTCGCGGCGCTGAAAATCGACCCCGTCGAGATGTTCAATGAAGGTTGTCACGAAATGTTGGCGGGTCTGCTCTCCGTCGCTGACAATGTCGATGCCGGCCTGTTCCTGGTCGCGAAGCACCAACCGAACGGCATCTCGTTTTCCTTCGATTAATGCCGCGCCTTCAAGTTTCCACGGTGACCACAGCTTCGTAGTTTCGGCCAGCCAGCCCGGTTTAGGCAGACTGCCGGCCGTGGTCGTTTGCAATAGGTGTTGTGCCATACGTTTTCCTCCAGAAAATAGCTTAAAATAGACGCTGGGTTCATCAGAATGGGATTGAGCGTGAGTGGATAAAATCAACCACACTCTATAGGCCTATTATCACACAAGCCTTAAATTTTTTCAATAGTGTCAAGAACCAGACAAGCAAACTTGTGACCAAATCTCTGCTCCTCTACCGGCACTGGCACGTGAAGGCCGATGTGCAGCCGTCGCATCGCCTCGGCCGGTAAGGCGTTGACCTTCAGCCGTAAGCCGGTATTCAGGAATTTCTGACCGCCGCGAACGCTGGGCCATTCCGATTCAAATGGCCGGCGACTGAATAGCGCCGGCCATTTTCATATCGACCCTCTCAATTGGCGTTATTTTCCCGACTAAATCGTCGGTTTGATGTTCTGGTTAAGGTGGAACAAATTGGTCGGGTCATATTTGTTCTTTAGCGCCACCAACCGATCGTAGTTGGTACCGTAGGCAGCACGAACCCGCTCCTCGCCTTCACTGATGAAGTTTACATAGACCCCACCGGTAGCGAACTCGCCGGCGGCATCGGACAATTCGCGGGCCCAGTTGAGGCACGCTTCATCTTGGGCCGGCTCTTCCCAACGGGCATGGACGTTTAGCCCAAAGGGCGAGTCTCGATGGGCATAAGCCGTAGCCTCTGGGGCGACTTGGCTAACGGCTCCCCCTAAATTAAAGATAAAAAGCTCGCATTGGGGGCCTGGCAGGCGACCGACATAATCGATGAATGTTTTGATCGCGCCGTCGGACAGTTCGGCAAAGTTGTGCGATCGCCAATAGTTTCGTGCTCCGGGCGTAAGCAGCGGATCGAAGGCTTGCTAAAAGCCCGCATACGGGTGCGGCGCAATAACATCAGCAATGGGGTTTCCGAACGCACGTAGTGGCTGCAAGGCGTGCTCTCCTTCCGCTTACTCACCAGCATTCAGCGGTACAATGTTCAAGCGGTAGAGATTGGGAACCGTCGCGCAGTCCAGGCAGCAGGCCTACTCGAACGGGAAAAATTATTTTTAGTGCCACATAAATGATAGAGGTGACAGTTACTTTGAATGACTGACCCTTTTTTTTAGGATGTTTTGGAGGCGGAAGTGCGCCGCAGCGCCCAACGCTCGCCGATAACGTGATTGGAAAGGTGAGTGATAGAACACTGTGGCATTTGTGCCTTCACAGCCCAAGCATTTCCAATAAAAACCTTGCTTTCCAATTTGCGTTGATTGGCTTTGTTAGCCGGTAACTACGGGCTGCATCACCTTCTCAACTTCCACCAAGGTGTCGTGAAAATCACCGCCGCCTCCTAAGTCACTCAATCCATCTGCCGTCAGGGCGTTCGCTGAAGAACCGCCAGGACTGAGAGAAGCCCACCAACCAGACGGCATTGAGACAACGCCAGTACGGATGCGATTTCCAACACGGGCTCGAAGCTTGACTTCACCACGATCATTGTAGACCCGAACTTGATCGCCATCTCGGATGTCTCTAGGAACCGCATCGTCCATATGCAGGTCAAGATGTGGCGCGCCTTCAGCTTTTAGATGACGAGGTAAATTGGCGTAGCTTGAATTTAGAAAATGCAGAGCCGACTTGGCTGTAAGTAGCATCAGAGGGTAGCGCCTAGCCAGCTCGGGATCGCCTACGGGACTCTCTTTAGGAGGCACGTGGGTTGGCAATGGATCGAGACCTTGAGCAATTAGGCTTTCAGCGTAAAACTCACACTTGCCCGATGGGGTGGCAAAGCCGCCCTCAGCCAACGAACAATAATCGGCGGGTAAATTAAGCGGGGCCCAGCCATTTTCTTCGAGCTGCTCGTAGGAAATGCCGTCTAAGTAAGGATGATCACTGGTCAGGAGGGTCCGAATTCGTTCCTCGTCGGAGGTGAACAGATGTGCGTCCTCTAACCCCAAAGATGCAGCCAAGCGACGGAAAAACTCCGTGTTTGGGACAGCTTCGCCAAGCGGCTCGATCGCTGGCTGATTCAGCGTTAGGTACTTATGCCCCCATGACCACAATAAATCGGCGTGTTCGAGTTGAGTCGTAGCAGGTAATACATAATCTGCAGAGCGAGCCGTATCCGTCAAGAACTGCTCGTGAACGACAGTGAATAAGTCTTCACGGCGTAGTCCTTGTAGAACAAGATTTTGATTAGGCGCAATGGCGGCTGGATTACTGCTGTGAACAATCAAGGACCGGATTGGTGGGTCGAGTTCGTGGCTGGTTAAGGCTTGACCCAATTGGACCATATTCACTGACCTAATATTTTGGTCTTCTAGTTCCGGCTTCCTGACTGCCGCTATGTTGAGTGACCGAAAAAACGCTTCGGCCGGGCCACCGATAATACCGCCGCCACGCTCTCTCCAAGCCCCAACGAGTGCCGGCAAGCACTTAATGGTTCGATGCATCATAGCTCCGTTGCTGTGATGTTCCAGCCCGATCAGCGTACGAATGGCAGTTGGACGGGTGGTGGCATAAGCTTTAGCCAACTTGATGATTTCATCCGCTTCAAGGCCCGTAATCTGAGCCGCGCGCTCCGGTGGATATTCGGTCAGCCTCTCACGTAACGGTTCGAAACCCAAGGTGTAACGTTCGACATAGTCCGCATCGTATAAAGACTCTTGTACGATAACGTGCATCATACCCAAGGCCAGGGCTGCGTCAGTTCCTGGCAGCGGTTGCACGTGCCAGTCAGCCTGAGCCGCAGTGCGCGTTTTCGCCGGATCGATGACAACCAAGGTCGCCCCGTTTTTCCGTGCTTGTTGGATAAATGGCCATAAATGCAAGTTGGTGACGACCGTGTTTGTACCCCATAAAATGATAAAGCGACTGTGGACAATATCTTCGGGCAAGGTGGGTGGTGAGATACCATTGGTGACAACGCTACCTGCAAATCCGGCACTGCCGCAAATATTCCGTACCAGTCGGGTCGTTCCCAGCCGATCAAAGAATGGATGACCGGCATCTCTCTGGATCAGTCCCTGTGTTCCCATATAGCTATACGGCAAGATCGCCGTGGGGCCATTTTGAGCGATTATGTCTTGAAGCCTACCAGAAATATCCATCAGGGCCTCGTCCCAGCTTACCCGCTCAAACTTGCCCTCCCCTTTAGCCCCAACGCGGCGCATTGGATACAGGATGCGCTCCGGGCTATACACTCGCTCAAGATAGTGGTCAACCTTGGCACACAACACTCCTCGCGTAAAGGGATGATCACTATCTCCAACAAGTTTAATGGCAGTTCCATTCTGGACCATAACTTGCCAGGCACAGGTGTCAGGGCAATCGTGCGGACATGCGCCCCGAGTGATTTTGTCTGAAGAGGTTTGAGTACTCATATTCCCTCCTGATTTTGTCTGCTTCGCTAACCAGAAAATATTTAGTTGTATAAACCAATAGATCTAAAACTGCACCGACATCTTATTGATCAGCCTTCAAAAATGACCAGACTATAGCCTGACCATTCTAGGGGTAAGATTATTCTGTTGTAAGCTTTATCTCATGGCGAGAACAAGCTTGAATCGTAAACAAACAAACTATTGAATGGGACGAAATGAAGTTAAGTGATGCGTGCTATTGCAGTTAAGAAGTGGTGGGGCGCTCTTTAGAGCGTGTTTTTCAAAGCGAGTTACAGAAGTAGTAATTTAGAGGAAACAACTTTTGCAAAAAGAAAGGTTTCAGGAACCATTAAGCAAGTTGCGTTTATTATACCACAAAAAGCTGGATTTAATAACTTTATCTTTTGGCGGCTTTCAATTAGCCTCGGGGGCCTCGGCCTTTCAGCCTTTAATTCTCATTCCTAAGTTCGATTTCCATGGGTTGATACACCAAACCCGCTGATTCCGCTATATCACCGGTACACGCAAAGCCATATTTTTTATACGCCGGCACTGAGGGGAGGGAAGCACTTACGGTTACGGTATCAACCCTCGCATAACGCAGCGCTGATGCAAGCAACTTCTTCCCCACGCCTTTCTTTTGATGTTCAGGCGCAACAAAAAGCATGGCAACATGACGGCCTTCCTTCAGTTCGATGACACCTTCAATCCGTCCATTACACTCTGCGACAAGTATCACATTATCTTCTTTCATTCTGGTGCGGAAGGCGTCGCTGGATGCAATTTTCGAAAAGGTTGAAACCCCTTCCCCAGACAACGTGCCTGCCACAGAGTTTGAAAACGAAACCATGCAGAGTGTGCTGACAGCTTCGAGATCCTTCTCTTCCATTCCCCTAATTTTCACCGATGCCTCCAAGGCGGAGCGTTCCATGTAGCCCCTTGTTATGTTTGGCCTGGTAATTATCTTTCACGTGATATATCGATCACCAACTTTCCGATATGGCTTTTCTTCTCGAACTGTTTCTGTGCCTTGGGAATTTCGGCAAGAGAAAACGTATTTGCGACGACGGGAGAGACTTTTTCGGCCTCAATATACTTAATCAGGTTCGAAAAAACTGCTTCGCCAAGGGCCGTACATCCGAACAAACTCAGCTCTTTCAGGTAAAGTGTTCTGACATCTAACTCCACCAGCGGGCCTGCGATAGCCCCAGTCGCGTATAGAGATCCGTGTTGTTAACGCCGGCTGCCCCCACCTTGATCAGCACATCGCCTGGCCCAGGAGCTGGTACAGGAATATCGTCGCGGAACACGAGCTTGTCCAAGCCACCATGTCCTGTTAGTTGGACACCTTTCATAATAGTGGGTATTGTCGTTCATTGTAGTTTCTCTTTACGCCTAATAATTGATTAGCTGTCCGAATTTTTCAAAACCATCGTGCAAAACCGCTCTTACGGATCTATCACCATAGACGGTGTTATTCAATCTATGTTGTTGCGTGTGATAACTGTTGAACTAACCGCCTGACCTCGTGGTCAATTTTAGGTAAAGCTAACTGAGCGGGTACAAACCCTAAATCGCGGACGCTCCAGTAGATAACCTTGTCAGGCCAATCCGGAAATCGCTCGGCCAAATAAGGTCGATGCTCTGTCTCGTCCAGCGCAATAACGTGGTCGGCCTGGACCAGGTCCGATTCTTGGGCTTGAACGGGCGAACGACTATAGGCATCCGTAACGATGCCTTGCTGCTGCAAGCGATTCATGGCCGTGGTATTCATTGGGCCAATATTATTAATACCAACTTCTAAGGCTAACCCCCTCGACGTGGCTTGCCAGTCTAGCCCTATTTCTGCTGCCAGGGAGTTAAATAGAATTTCCGCATAGCGGCTGCGATAATAATTGCCCGTACATAAAAAAAGCAGTTGATATGTCATTGTGGTCGATTCCAGTGCATCCTTTTGCATTCCTGTTAAAAATAGATCGTATGTTTCAAGACTGCTTTGGGTTGGGGGTGACAAAGTAAACTTTGTCGCTCCGGAAGCCGGCTAACGGCTGTCGGCTGCTCATTTACTCCAGACGCCGGTCCACTCCGGCACCCTGGCCCAGCCTTGATCACGAATAGTTTGGGCCAACTGTGGCCCGAAAAAGAACTCTGTTTTGGCTACGGCCTCGTCGACGGTACTGAACTGATAATCCGTGCGGATTTCTTGGCGGGTAAAGCCCATTGTAGTTTCGAGCCAGTGGTAATAGTGGGCCAGCCCGTCAGTTGGAGGGGCCGGGGTCTGGCTGCCGGTTGAGAGGGTTTCCAAAATAATCACTGTGCCACCCGGTGCCGCCAGGCGCTGCATCTCGGTGACTACCTGCTGCACTTCGTTGCGCCACCGGTCGCCATGCCAGCCGACCAGATGGCCAATTGCCCAGCCGGCGATCACCACATCGGCCCAGCCGTCGGGCAGGGGGAGATGGCGCATATCGGCCTGCACCAGTGACCACGTTCCGCCATGCTGCTGTCGCTGGCGCTGATGTTCGGCCAGCATCGCGGCATGGAGATCAAGCCCGATCATTCGGGCCGCCTGGTCACCAAAAAGCAGAGGCACACGTCCGCTGCCGGTTCCCAAATCGAGAATGCGCTTGCCCGCCAGCGAGGTTATCCGTTCGATAGCCGGGCGAATATGACTGTCCACATCCTCCGGCTCAATCATCCGGTGATAGGCGGTTGCTTGGGTTGTATAGATGTCGATGAAATGATCGGTGGTCAAAATTGGCTCCCACGTTCTTTAGCCCCCCTCATCCGTCCGCCGCACCACACCCTCGCGCCAGGCGTAGACGGCGGCCTGGGTTCGGTCGCCCAGATGAAGCTTGCTCAAAATATTGCTGACATGGCTTTTGACTGTTTTTTCGCTGATAACCAGCTGGGCAGCGATATCGGCGTTGCTCATGCCGTCGGCGATGAGGCGCAGCACTTCTAGCTCACGGTCGCTGAGTTCGGTGAACGGGTTGGGCGTATCCTGGCGAACACCATGCAGCTCTTGCACCACCCTGGCCGCCACGCGAGGATGAAGCACGGCTTCGCCTTTGGCGGCTTTGCGCACGGCGTTGGCCAACTCCTCTGGTTCGGCATCTTTGAGCAGATACGACAGTGCCCCGGCGCGAATGGCCGGGAAGATATACTCATCCTGATGGTACGACGTCAGCACGATAATTTGGGTGCGAGGGCTGGTCTGCTTTACCAGCCGGGTGGTCTCCACCCCGTCCATACCGGGCATAACCAAATCCATCAGCACCACATCGGGGGCGTGTTCGGCCACCAGTTGAATGCTGGCTTCACCGGAGTCGGCCTCGGCGATGACGGTAATATCGGGCTGGGTTTCTAGAAAGGCCCGCACGCCTCGTCGTACCACATTATGGTCGTCAACAATCATGACGCTAATGAACTCTGTCATTGTATGCTCCTCATTTTCCGGCAGTTCTAGTAAATATCCAGCCAATAGACATCGATATCAATAGGCTAAGGCTGAGGCTAAGTACGACAAATTCAAGTTAAGCCGCCGCCATTGCGAGAAATCGACTCGTTTTCTTTACTTTTTTCTTAGCCTTCGCCTTAGCCTTCGCCTGATTTACACGAGTGGTACCAGTTCTCTATATACCAGCAAGGTAACGATCACTGGTCAGTGATCTATTAAAAGTGACTGTCACCTTTGAAGTTTTCCGGATTGGTTAGTTGGGCGATAATCTGGGTCCCGACATCAATCTGACTTTTTACAAAAAATTGGCCGCCAAGCAGTTCAACACGCTCGCGCATGCTTTGCAGGCCAACGCCCTTGCCGTTGACCTGACTAACGTTAAAGCCGGAGCCGTTGTCCGATATGACCAGCCTGACCTCGTTCATTTCCCAGCCCAGGTACACGTCTGCCGCCGTGGCCCCGCTGTGGCGGGCGATGTTGGCTAAGGCTTCTTGGGCCACTCGAAAGAGCGTTTGCTCGGTCGAGAGGGGCAGCGTTCGTTCGCCGCTTACGCGTATGTCGGCGGCGATGTTGGTCTGGCGCGACCAGTCGGCCACGTAATCGCGCAAGGCCTTGGCCAGCCCTTTGCCTTCCAAAGCGGCCGGACGCAGCTCGAGAATAAGCGTAGTGAGTTCGTGTTGGGCTTGTTTGACCAACTGCTCGGCTTCTTGCAAATGCTGCCGGGCCTTGTCGGGGTCTCTATCGAGCAGGGCTTTGGCTGCGCCGACCTGCATCGCAGTGGCAAAAACCTGCTGCTTAACCGAATCGTGTAGATCGCGGGCCAGCCGGTTGCGTTCTTCCAGCCCGGCCAACTCCTGGCGCGTTTGCATCAGGGTTTGCACTTGCAGCACCATATGGTTCAAATGGCCGGCCAATCGGCTCAACTCATCGCCGGAGGTATCCTGGGCGATAACCTGAAAGTTGCCCTGGCTCCAGGCATCGGCTGAGTCAGACAGCAGCCGCAGCCGGCGCGTCATCCCGCGGGCAATGAGAAAGCCGAACAGCGCGCCGACCACCACGCCGACCACCAGCATAATCCCGGCAAACGGCAAAATCATCTGCTGCAGTACATTCTGCAGAAATTCGCTTTCGCTAACCGGAAAAGCAGCCGTGGTGAACAGCATCGCGCCGACCACCTGCTTATCGTCATCAAATATGGGCGCAACCGCCGTGAGTGTGCCATCGCCCCGGGTAGCCAGATGGGTGATGTTCGCCTCGCCTTGTAAGGCAGCTTCTAAAATTTCGGTCGCTTGCGGAGAAAGGTGAGGATGGAGCGGGCTATCAACGGCAACAGCATCGTCGGGTTTAACGGCCATCACGTGGCCTTGGCTGTCGACAATGGCCGCCAGTTGAATTTCGCCAAAATAGCCGGGTACTCTTTTGGCCTCTTGATCTTCTTCGGCTTGGCTCCGGTTCCTATCCCGTGGTACATTCATAATCAAATAGTTAGAGCGGGTTGAGTCATCGAGCCACTGTTGTAAACCGGCTTTATCAGGCGGGTTTGCAGCAAAGTATTCGGCCAGTGGCGGGACCCCTTTGCTCATCGCTTCGGCGATGGCGTTGGGATAAAGGTTCGACTGAAAGTTGAGGTACCACAGCAGCGCCAGGGCTACAATCGCCAAAATGAGAATGGTTCCGGCGGTAAAAAGGGTGTAGGCAAACGTCAGTTTCCACTGAAGTCTGGAAAAGTAGGCACCGATCCGTTTCAACAGCCGCTGGACGCGCTGCATGAACGGCAGCTTGGTCACCCCTTGCGACACTTTGGCTTTAAGGGTAACAGGTCGGGTGTCTTCCACGTCTGAAGCTTCCGAAAAATCGGATGGATCGAAATATGGGGATGGAATTTTCATAATATGTTTCTACTTACTGTTCCCATATAACAAAAGATACACCTGAATAATCAACGATTTTTATCACCACTTGACTTTATCTGTGAGAATCTGTGTCCATCTGTGGACGTATGTAAACCATCTTTTAGCGCGATGGCATATGACTGCGAATTTCATCGCGCAGCGGCCCAATCTCTATCGCGTCCGGATCAAGCTTGGCAAAACGGGTTAGCGATTCATCGGCTAGTTGATAGCGCTTGATGTTGAGATAGGCCAGCGTCAAGGCCAAATGATAGGCCGCTTTATGCGGGTTGGCGACAACCGCCCGCCTAAGATGTATCGCCGCCAGCCCCCATAACCCGGCCTTGCTGTATTTGCGTCCGCTGTGAAAGAAGCCGGTGTGGCTTTTGGCATCGCGGTCGATGCGCATCTGAATGCGATGCTCTTTAAAGGTGAAATCGTTCCACAAATTCAGCGTCACCACAAATTGAATCACTCCTAGTAGAAAGGCAAAGGCGCTTAGGCCTAAAGCCAGCGGCGAACTGTAGAAGGCAATCATGCCAACCAGCCCCATCATCAAACTGATGGTTGCGCTGACAAAGTATAGAACATTCCCGTAAGGGATGCGAATATAGAGCAAAAATATCATAATCATCGTGTAGATGATAATACCGAGCATGCCCCAAAATGCCCAGGCCGGAAATGTCGCCAGTACCGTTTGGCCGGCATCTTCCCAGCGGCTATCCGGCGCGGTACCAAAATAGAGCGGCACAAACAAGAAGGGGTTGTTGACGCCCTGCTGCCGCACCAAAATCACAAAAGCCGCCGACCCCAGTGACACAATGACCATCATCATCGAAATTTGCAGGAAAATACCGCGCCACAGCCAGGCCGTGCGCTCTTCGCGAACGCGCCGGCTGACGATCAGACTTTTACGACAGTGGGGGCATTTACGATCGTTTGGTTCGGTAGGCTGAGCACAGTAGGGACACAACCAAATGTCGTCGAACTCATCTTGGTCGGGATAATCGGTGGGCAGCGGCTGCTTGACGGCTTCGGGTATCGTCACCACATTTGGTGGCGGCTCTTCTTGGCCGGGCGGGTAAATCGGCGCAAAGAAACGATCCTGCTGAGCTTTTACGTCGGTCAGCTCTTCATGGGCAAATTGGTTTTGCGGGTCGAGGGTTAGAACATTCTCTAGACAAACAACCTTGTCTTCCAAACTGTCGACCAACTGACTCAACCACAACCACGCTTCAATTTGCTCTTCATCCTCCGCAACCACTTCGGTCAAAAGTGTGCGTGCTTTTATTTTGTCACCTGCCTGAGCGGCGTCAATACCTTGATCAAGTTTGTCTTTTATGGGCATAGTCGCTGGAAAAGTGTACAGTAACGTAAATCTCAATATTACGGTTAAACCGGGGTAAGAGGTAGGAAGTAGAGAGATTAAGGGGAACAGCCCCTACTTCTTACTCCTTGCTCCTTACTTCCGATCTGATTCGCCTACAAAGTTGTATTCTTAAACGATAACTAAGGTTAAAAGATACCCTTTAGTATAACATAGTGGCTTGGTAATGTCATCGGGCTGCGGGCGGTTTGATAATCCGTCTCAGGTTGTATCGTGGCGGGTTACGAAATCGTAACCGGTTGATAATGCTATCGTAGCCGGCCTGGCTTAATCTAGAACAAAAACCCTTATCCACCCTCAGACCCACGCTCAATCCACCTTCAGTCTGATGTAATGAAGCGCTATATCCTGTACAATGGATAGGGTTTATGCAAAAATCGGAGAGGGACTTATGACAACAACCATCCATAACAAGCGTGATGTAAAAAATTCGTTTTCCTGGCGACTTCTTTTCGGTATCATCGATCAGCCGGTGCAGACATTTCAGTCGGTGCTGGCTCATCGACGCTGGACACGGTGGGGGCTGCCTCTGCTGATTATCATGGTCGCCTTTATCGCCGCCAGTGTGGTGCAAATTCCGTATGTTATGGAACTGGCCCGCACCCAGGCCGAGCAGCAGTTAGCCACCCTCCCCCCCGACCAGGCCGAAGCGGCCCGCTCAACGATGGCGTTTACGCTGTCGCTGCCTTTTATGCTGACGACAACGCTCGGCTTTGGTTTGCTTTTTACGCTGTTTAGCCTCATCGCGCAAAGTACCTTCCTCTACTTCGGCTCGTTTATCTTTGGCGGTGATGATATTTCGTTTGGCGCGATGTTTTCGATTAATACCTGGGCGCGTCTGCCGATGGCGATTGGCCTGCTGGTGCAAGCTGCTTTTGTGATGGTTTCGCAGGGCGCTATTCGCTATCCGGGTTTGGCCTTTTTAGTTGCCAGCGGCGATCCGCTGGAAGATGCCGCTAATCCGCTTGTACCGCTGCTTAGCAGCATCGACCTGTTTTGGCTGTGGAGTTTGTTGCTGACGGCCTTGGGTGTCTCAATTGCGGCTCGTATCAGTCGGGGCAAAGCTTTTGTTTTAACCCTCATTTATGCCGCCGTTGCGTTAGGTATCACCGTTCTCCCGTCAGTTATCTTTGGGGCAGGGCTTGGTGGTTAAGGCGTGTAAATTACGCATAGTGCGTAGTAAAAGCGATGTTAAATACGCACTGCGCACTACGCAATAGATCACCTCATCAGAATAGGGACATTATTGTACGCTCATCCCTAATCCTACAAGGACAAATTTCATGAAACGTGTAATTATCATTTCCTTGATCTTAGTCATCACCGTAGGCCTTAGCTTGGCCGGCTATTACTACGCCGCGCCGATGGCCGAACCCCCCAAGTTGACCGAAGATCCCACGGTTGAAATCGTTCCGGTCGAGACAAAGACGCTGGTTGATACGGTCAACGCGGCCGGGCAGATTGAGCCAAAATCGGAAGTTGAAATGAAATTCGAAATTGGCGGCGTTATCGAAGAGGTTCTGATCAAACGCGGGCAGCAGGTGAAAGCCGGTACGGTTTTGGCGCGACTGGACACCAGCGATTTGGAGTTGGCGGTACAAAAAGCCGACATCGATCTCACCAAGCAAGAGGCCTTACTCGCCAAGCTGCTGGAGCCGGAGTTGGCCGAAAGAGTGGCCTCGGCGCGGGCCAATTTAACCAGTGCGCAGGTGAAGTTCGACGAACTGCTTGATGACCCGGATCCGGACGAACTGACCAAAGCGGAAAGTGACCTGCTGGCGAAGCAAATTGAACTCCAAAAGGCGCAGTGGGATTATGACCAGGTGGCCTATCGAGGCGATGTCGGCGCGAGGGCGGAAGCCGATGCCCTTCAAACGGCGACTCTGACCTATGAGGCGGCCTTGGCCGATTATAATCTGGCCGTCAAGGAGGCCACGGAATCTGAAGTGGCCGAAGGGCGAGCATCTATCGCCGCTAACCAAGCCGAGTTAGCCGAAGTTCTGCGCCGACCCAGCGCCGCCGAGATTGCCTCGACCCAGGCCGATGTCGACAAAGCCCGCCTGGCTTTGCAAGAAGCAAGCGATAACTTGAGTGAAGCTGTTTTGGTTGCACCTATCGACGGCATTATTTTATCTCTCGACATCGAGCCGGGCGAGCGCGTACTGAACGAAGCTGATGACGCGGTGATGGTCATCGCCGATATTTCTTCCTACTTGCTCACCGTCGAAGTCGATGAAATCGACATCGGGCGCATTGCGCGTAGCCAAAAAGCTGTGATTACGCTAGATGCATTTTCTGAGGAAACGTTTGACGGTACAGTCGTCGATATTGCGCCCAGTCCGGTCGATGCTGAGGGTAGCAGTATTGTGACCTATGAAGTTATTGTTGAAGTTGGCCCATCGAGCAGGGAAGCCGAACCGCTGCCGGGGATGACGGCGACGGCGGCCATCGAAACGAAGCGGCTTAAGGATGTGATGGTCATTCCCAACCGTGCCATCCAGATTGATCGCACCACCAGCCCGTCAATCGTATACGTGGAAAAGGTAAATGGTGACGAAGCGCCTATGCGCGTTGAAGTCGAATTGGGTTTGCGTGATGGTGAGATGACCGAAGTGGTTGCCGGTTTGGCAGAAGGGGATGAGGTCATCATCAGGCAGCAGCCGCCTGAGCTTCAGGGGCCAACGTTGTAACGAAGGTGTAAGCCCAGCCAGAGCTGACAGGTTTTCGAAGGTATCGTATGGAGTAAGAGTTGAGCCGATCGGCACTTGTTTTACACCCAACTGTACATTGTAAAACCTGTCATCTCTTAGGCAGTTCCAAGAAAATAATCACCCAGTTATTGGGCAGCCGATAAACGTAATACGTAAAACGTAAGGATTTTGGCGAGAACCACGCTTTACGGTTCACGTTTTACGTTTTAGCCGACTTAGATTTAGGTGATTTAAATCTTGGAGTTGCCCTAGTAAAAACCCGATTGTGAGCAAACCATGGACACGAGTCTGGTTATCGATGCCAGAAATTTGACCAAAACATATCTTATGGGCGAGGTGGAAGTCCACGCGCTGCGTGAGGCCTCCCTGACCATTCATCAAAAAGAGTTGGTGGCGATTATGGGGCCATCCGGTTCCGGCAAATCGACGCTAATGAATATTCTCGGCTGTCTCGACCAGCCCACATCCGGTGAATATTATCTGGCCGGAGTTGAAGTTGGGCAGTTGGATGATAACCGGCTGGCCGCGATTCGCGGGAAGCAGATCGGTTTTGTATTTCAAAGCTTTAACCTTCTGCCGCGAACCACGGCGCTCAACAATGTCGAACTGCCGCTGATCTACGCCGGGGTGGGCCGGCGTGAACGAAAAAAGCGTTCGGCGGCGGCGCTGGAGGCTGTCGGTTTGGGCGATCGTCTGCACCACAAACCTAACGAACTCTCGGGCGGTCAGCAGCAGCGGGTGGCGATTGCCCGGGCGTTGGTTAGCCAACCGGCCATTATCATGGCCGATGAGCCGACCGGTAATCTCGACTCAAAATCGAGCGTGGAGATTATGGCGATTTTTCAACGCCTCAACGAGGAACAAGGCATCACCATTATCTTTGTCACCCACGAACCGGATATTGCGGAATTTACCCATCGGATTATTCGGCTGGCCGATGGTCGCATTGTGGAAGACGTGCCGGTGGCCCATCCCCAAACGGCCCATGAACTGGTAGCGACCCCATGAAAATATTGGAAAGTGTCTTCATCGCCTTACGGGCGTTAACCGCCAACAAACTACGCACAATTTTGACGATGCTGGGTATCATTATCGGGGTTGGCGCGGTCATCGGGTTGATTTCGATTGGCAACGGTTTTCGACAGCAGCTCAATGAAAACTTTGCCAGCTTAGGCACCAACGTTATGTGGATATCCTCCGGACGCTTTAGTTTTGGCCCCGATGAGGGCAATCGCAGCAACGTCCGGCAAGCGCCTCCGCAGCCGCTGACCATGGCCGATGCCGAAGCCATCGGCAACCCGCTGCTGGTTTCGGATGTTGTAGCGGTGTCACCGGAGTTCGGTATCGGCGGGCTTGGGGTTGTGCGTGGCCAGGTAGAGTTGGGCGTAACTGTCACTGGAGTCAGCCCCGAATATGAGTCGGTGCGCGATACGGTGCCGACGCTCGGCCAATTTGTCGCGCCGGAGCATGTCGACCGCCGGACGCGCGCGGCCGTACTCGGAGCCACAGTGGCCGACGAGCTGTTTGAAGCGTATGAGTACCCCATCGGCGAGATGATTCGCATCAAAGGTATCCCATTTGAAGTTATTGGCGTTCTGGAAGAAAAAGGGCAGTCGGGCTTTGGGCCTAACGAGACAGACAATGGCATCTTTATTCCGATTAGCACGGCCCAAACCCGATTGGGTAATGCCGGGTCGCATCGTGGTAGTCTCATCGTCAGCACGATTTTTCTTCAGGCCACCTCGCAGGAGCATATGGACGGGATTGCTGACCAAATTGAAGTGGTGATGCGCGAACGCCATAACCTAACCGATGAAGAGTCGGATGATTTCACCGTCACCAGCCAGGCCGAGCTGTTGGCCTTCGGCAACACCATCACCGCCGGTTTGACTGCCTTTCTCGGCTCGATTGCGGGCGTGTCGCTGTTGGTCGGCGGGATCGGTATTATGAACATTATGCTTGTCTCGGTGACGGAGCGTACCCGCGAGATCGGCATTCGAAAGGCAGTCGGAGCCAAGCGGCGCGATATTTTATTACAGTTTTTGGTTGAGGCTGTCGTTATCTCGCTGATTGGCGGTTTGATTGGCGTGGGGTTGGGCTACGGCGTATCGCTGCTACTGCCGCGTCTTGTTCCCAACCTGGGTGATACCGTCGTTACTATGGACTCTATCCTGCTGGCGACGGGCTTTGCTCTGGCTATCGGCCTCTTCTTTGGTGTGTATCCGGCCACACGCGCTTCGCGACTTAAACCCATCGACGCCCTCCGTTACGAGTAGATAGTATTCATATTCGTGTCTCCCCATCGGGATTACCGGCCAATAGTGTCGGTAATCCCGATTTAATAGAAACCCCATAGAACTTTGCGACCTTCCTTGTTCTATTTCTTTCGCATTTTTATTTATCAACTATTCCACCACTAACTCCTAATCAACCAACCAACCAACCAACCAACCAACCAACCGACAAACCAATTTTATGTTTACCAAACCATCTTGTCTTGACTCACGTCTTATGGCATAATTGAAAATATCGGCTTAAGGTCAGGGACTCCATGAAACGTGAAGAAATTATAGAAACGATTAAAACGGCTCGGCTCAAAGGCGAAGTGCCGGATCTGAGCAACAAAGATTTTAGCAGGTACGATTTGAGTAGGTTGGATTTACGCGGTGTAAATCTAAGCGATGCAAATCTAAGCGGCGCAAATCTAAGCGGTGCGAATTTAATGCGGGCTGATTTAAGTGGGGCTAACCTCACCGACATTGTCGCCATCAAAACGCGATGGCACGGGGCTAAGCTTGATAAAGCCACCCTTGCCGGGCTGACCCTTTTAGGCGCTGTGTTCGATTCGGTCAGCTTTAACGAGGCCGATTTGAGCGGGATGAATCTCTATGAAGCCCGTTTGCGCTGGTCGAAATTTAAGGGTGCCAACTTAGCAGAGAGTACTTTGTCGGAAGCGGATTTATCGGAAGCGGATTTAGAGAATAGTAATCTTTCTCGCAGCGACCTGAAATCAGCAAAATTAATGCAGGCAAATATGAACGGGGCTGATTTAAGTGGGGCAGACTTACATCGGGCTGTTCTCGATGGTGCTACACTAACCAATATCATTATCACTGATGCAAAGTTGCAGGACGCCAGTTTTGATGAGGCTGATTTTAGTCAGAATAATTTTGGCGGCTCCACTTTAGATCAGGTGAATTTCAGCGACGCAATCATGAAGGCTATAAATCTTCAAGGAGCAAGCCTCAAAAATGCTCTATTGGTCAGAGCCGACTTAAGTGAAGCTGATTTGAGCGAAGCCAACCTTGAAGGCGCAAATTTAAGTCAATCGAATTTGAGCCAGACCAACTTGAAAGATGCAAATGTTACGTTAGAGCAACTATCCCTGGCTAGAAAGCTGGAAAAGGCAACCATGCCCAACGGCAAGCCCTATAAAGGGCCGGCCGTGCCCACGAAACCGACAGGCAAAAAAGAAAAACGCCGAGCTACGGCTTCCGGTTTGGCGGCCTCGTTATCGAGGATTAAGAATATCAAAAAAGATGACGATGAAACTTGATCGTAATCCACGATAGTAATAGAAAAAGAGACAAGGCTCAATAAGTCTTGTCTCTTTTTTGTCTAACGGATATTGTCAGAAAAAGAATAGTAATCTCAGTTTGGGCTTGGCTAAAATAGACAGACCCTTCGGTAAGATGAGAAAGGTAAAAACAGAAAGAGTCTTTAATCGTCCCGAAGTTCCTGTCTCATTATCGAACCCAAACTAGTAATAGCGATGGTATGTTGGTTGGTATGAATAGCCGTAGCGCGTTCGATTGTTGTAGTTTCTGTAGCAATATTGGTTATAGTAGTTGCTGTGGTAGTTTGGCTGATAATAGGTTCGCCCGTGATAGTTATTGTAATTATTATAGCGGGCGTAGTGGTTGTTATAGCCACGATTGTAGTTGCCGTGGTAGTTTGAGTAGTTCGAGCGGTGGTGGTAGTTGTTGTTGTAGTTATTGTGATGATCGCCGTAAGGGCCGCTTGCTTGGCTCGCCGGTGCGGTTACGGCCAAAAGCGTTACGGCCAAGACCGCTGCAAACATCAGGGTAATCATTTTCTTCATTGTGACTCTCCGATCCCTAAAATAAGGTTGATAAAAGTGTTCTGACTTTCCGTTAAACATAAGCCCCATCATAATGCATAGAAAAAGCCCAAATCGGCGACAGTGAGCGCACTATGATTTGGGCTTTTTTACTGACTAAGCATAACAAACTCCTTTACATCCACGGCGTTGAAAATACAGGAAACAACAGGATTGAGAATGTTAAATGTTGAATTTTTTAAAGAACAGGGCGACTTAGCTGTGCCTGACGCTTACCATCATCTCAGATATTGGAACAAAAGTCAATTCCTACTTATGTCCCAATTTATTCTTCGCATAAGATAACGGTTGAGGCTTGATCAGTGTGGTAGTTATATTGTGTCCCGGCGACATCTAAGACAATAAGGTAGCCAGGCGTTATAACCTGCGCGTACATGAACCCTTCTTGGGGACAGCCCAAACTGGAGTCAGACCACTGTCTCGCTTCTATAGAAACAAGCGAGATTTGATCGGCCGGGACACCGGTTTGCTGCGACAAATCATCAAGGGCTGCGGCAAGTGGTTCTTCGCTGCCGGGTATAGAATCCATCGACTCTACAATGCTCCCTGCCACACTTTCTTCGGCGGTGGGTACTGGAGAAATGGGCGAAATAGGTTCAATAATTTCAGTAGGCAAATCGGTGGCCGTTGGTGCCGCCGCCGCAGCCACGGGATTCGTGGTCGCATCCGGCGTAGCTGTGGATACTGCTTGTGTCGGTGCATTTTCAACGGTTGTTTCAAGTTCTACAACCGGTTCAGCATCACTACAGGCCGTTACCAAAAAGATTAGGCTCAGCGCGATAGCCCAAAACGTTATTTTACCATTTTGTTTTAACATCAAAATTACCTCCAACCAATAGTTCAACATATAGTTCCTCTCATATAATGACGTTGGTTGGAGCAATTTGGTTCCCTAAGAAAGCAAAGTGCTTTCCACAAGTTGAGGAGACAAACCCACAACGATGAGCATCTTTTCAGCCGAAGTCAGTCCGGCTGCAATTTCTACCTTTTCGCGTTTGACATTCAACTTTTGAGCAATAAAGTTGATCAGCATGTCGTTGGCTATTCCCCCTACCGTATTGGAGGTCAGGCGCACTTTGAGGGCATCGCCATGTTTGCCGACAACCTCATTTTTTGCGGCTTTCGGAACTACATGAACGGCAAATGCAGCGCCTTCTTCAGCTTTGGTGATATTAAATTTAATGTCACGCATAGTTTTTTCTCCTTGGTTTTTTACCCACCCCTTAAAAGCCCTACCAGGATGGATTCAATCAAACTGAGGCCAATTAAGGCCACAATAGGACTTAAATCGATCATACCAACAGTTGTGTATCTACGCAATGGTTCTAATATAGGATCGGTGATTGAAGACAATATTTGAACCGCAGGGTTGTAAGGATCTATTCGGATGCCCGCCATTGGCAGCCATGATAAAATAACCCGAATAAGAATTGCCCACCATAAAATTCGAAATACAAGCGTAATAACAATTGCTAAAATTTCAGCCATTTTTCTCTAATCCTCCCAGATAACGCGACTTTTTATAGGCAGTCCAAATTGCTTTGGAAATAGCGGCGCGTATTCCGCCTTTTTCCAGTTGATATAGCGCTTCAGCAGTTGTTCCTCCCGGAGAGGTGACGCGGTTACGTAGTTCGGCCGGATGCATATCCGTGCTGCGGGCAAAGGCCACCGATCCCTCAAAGGTTTGATAAACTAACTGTTGAGCTACATCTCTGGAAAACCCCATATGTACACCGGCATCGATCAACGCTTCCATAAAGAGGTAAACGTAGGCCGGGCCTCCTCCCGACAGCGCGGTCGCCATATCCAGGAATTTTTCGCTTTCTACAAATATTTCTTCGCCTAAAGCGCCTAGAATCGCTTGAGACTGTTGCTTTTGTGTATCGTTAACTTGCTCTGTACATGTCCATACGGACATGCCTTTGTTAACCTGCGCCGGAGTATTGGGCATAACACGCACAATACGGTCGTGGCGCAGTATTTGGCTGATGCTGTCTATGGTTGAACCAGCCAATATCGAGAGCACCAATGTTTCGGAGTGAAGTTCATCTTTTAATTCTTTGCCGATGGCCCTTAGGGTTTGTGGTTTTACCGCTAAAACAACAATATTGGCCTCTTTCACCGCTTCTAAGTTGCTCGATGTCGTGTTAATCGGATATTGCTGCCTGATTTTTTCGAGCTGGGCTGTAGAAGGATCACTAGCCGTGATATGTTGCGGTGCAACCAAACCTTGTTCGCATAGACCAGATATTATCGCCGTGGCCATGGCACCACTACCAATAAAACTTATTTTCGTATCTTCTAACATTGTCCGCATTTCAGATGTAATGTCGTTCTCCAAAAATCGCTCGACCCACGCGAACGATTGTGGCACCTTCTTCGATGCCGACCTCGAAATCGTTGGTCATACCCATCGACAGATGACGCCATGCTAACTGAGGTATTGATTCTTTTAAGTGTTCATTTAAGGCCGCTAAACTTTGAAAAAAAGGGCGCGATGCTTCAGCCTCGTCCGAATAGGGGGCCATTGTCATCAACCCTACAACATTTACTTTTTCAAGAGTCGCCATGCTTTGTACTGTATGCAGGAAATCGGTGAGTTGCTGTGAATTTGTATTCCATTCGTGTAGCGGATATCCTGATTTTCTTTCTTCGCCCGAAATATTACACTGTAAAAGAACGTCAACCCTGGGTAAGTTTTCTCGTCGGGCCAACCGATCGAGCCGTTCGGCCAATTTGATACTATCCACCGAGTGGAGCAGAGCGGGTTGGCTTTCCAAAATTGAGCCGGCCTGCCGACTTTGTATGTGACCGATGAAATGCCATAGAACCGGGTCGGCAACATCTTGTGAAGATTGCCATTCCGCAAATGATGTTTGCTTATGAGCCAATTCTTCGCTTCGATTTTCGCCAAAATGACGTAGGCCAGCTTGGTAGGCTTCTATAATCACCTCAAGTGGGTGCGTTTTGCTAACAGCTACCAGCGTAACGTCTTCTGCCTTTCGACCAGCTCGACCAGCGGCGGTGGCGATCCGTTTTTGAATGGACGAAAGATTGGCCGAAAGTTCGCTCACTCGGCACGTTCCTCAATTCCGATGACAACACCGAAACGTCCGGTTTGCCCCTTTTCGGCTCTGTGCGAAAAAAAGTCGTCGGTTCGACATGCGGTACACAAATTCGATTGAATAATATGTGTAACTCCGGCTTCGCGTAACTGCTGTTGGTTGGCTGACCCTAAGTTAAAATGGGCGTGATTTGCTCGATTACTGCGCTGCGTAAAAAATTGCTCCGGTTCATCAAATGCTTGATCCGCGGCGGCTATCACATCGAGGCCAACCTCGTAGCAACAGGGACCAATAGCCGGGCCAATGACAGCCATAATATTTTCAGCCTGACAACCCAATCGCTGGGTCATCGCTGCAATGGTGGCACCGGCAACATTTTTCATCGTACCGCGCCAACCGGCATGAGCCAATCCTACGGCCTGCCTAACCGGATCAAAAAAGAGCAGTGGTGTGCAGTCACCAAAACGCATAAAGAGGTGAATTTCCAACTCTGCCGTAATGAGCGCGTCTGCCTGGTCCATAACTTTCTGCCGGTTTGTATGGTTGATAGTGACAACATCTGCCCCATGAATTAAATGGCTTGAAACAGTTTGTTCAGGTTCGACACCCACAGCCCGGCAGGCACTAGCAAAATTTTTTTGTACTGTTTGGGGGTTATCGCCGACTGAAACACTCAAATTGAGCGAGTCAAACGGAGAAAGGCTAACCCCACCCCGACGTGTAAAAATAGCATGTTTCAAGTGTGGATAAGCATCAAAAGCCCGAACGCGATAGATCCATAAATTTTTGGTTTTTACCCGATAGACAACGTCTTGCTCTTCTTGAAGGTAACCTTGTGACCGGACCATAGTGGGTGAGGGATATCCATGCCTTATTATTTCTTGCTTCATTATACCAAACATAACGAAATTTACAATATGTCGCCGCTTTTACCCAACCGACTTTACCTTGAGAAATAATACTTGACAGCTACACGATTGGCAAAATGTAGGTCATGGGCACATAAAAAACGCTTTGTCATTCCTTTGCGGACGTGTTAAAATAGGGCGGTACATATCCGTTTCATCAGCGTCCGTCCGACTAACACGTTAGCCTGTTACGTCTTGGTGAAATAGCGACCTTTCACTTAAAAGTTAAAACGATTATCGAACATCGAATAACGTAGGCATTCGTTAAGTACATGTTTCAGAGGAGGCAATGATGGCAGACTCATTCGATATGGCTATGCTGCGTGGTGGTGTTGAAGATTGGAACATATGGCGAGAACAGCACCCTATTACCCGACCCAATCTCTCGCAAGCAAATTTGTACGCCACCAATCTATCAGGAATTAATTTCGATGGAGTTAATTTGTATGAAGCCGATCTTCGAAAGGCCAAGCTTATCGAAGCCCGGATGATGGGAGCGCAGCTAATTGCTGCCAACCTTGCCGAAACAAACATGACCAAGGCGAATTTGACGGCAATTAACTTATCGGAAGGAAACCTGAGCTATGCCTGTTTGCATCAGGTCGATTTAACATTTGCCGATTTAACGAATGCCGAGCTGCGCCATACTGACTTGCGTGAAGCCGACCTCTTTGAAGCCAAACTGGGTAATGCCAACCTCGAAGGGGCTAATCTCGAAGGGGCTAATCTAAGACGGGCAAAATATAACCATAAAACCGTTTGGCCCGACAACTTCAATCCTGAAGACGCTGGAGCCTTATTGGTTGATTAGAGTTTATAGGGTTTAAGAGTTAGGGAGTTTAATGCGTTAGTCAATCGCTGATGAGCATCCTTTTAGGCAAAATGCGGCCATTAATTGATCTGAAAACTCTATAAACTCTATGAACTCATTAAACTCCTATAAACTCTAAGAACTATGAGCTACCCTTTCTTGATGACGTCAATAACCAAGTCGCCCATTTGCGACGTTGTGACGCTCTCTTCACCGGGGCCGGCTAAATCAGCGGTTCGATAACCCTCATCCAGAATGGTTTCAACGGCCTGTTCGATAGCATCTGCCTCAGTTGCCAGGCCAAAGGTGATACGCAACATCATAGCCACACTTAAGATTGTCGCCAGCGGATTGGCGATACCCTGACCTGCAATATCGGGAGCCGAGCCGTGGATAGGCTCATACAGCCCGAATTTTCCTTCGGCCAGCGAAGCCGAAGGCAACATACCCATCGATCCGGCCAGCATACTGGCTTCATCGCTGAGGATGTCGCCGAACATATTGCCGGTAGCAATAACGTCGAAATCGCCGGGACGACGGATTAGATACATCGAGCAGGCATCGACCAAAATATCCTCATATTCTACATCCGGATATTCCGCCGCTACTTCATGCGCCACTTCGCGCCACAAACGGCTGGAGGCCAGCACGTTGGCTTTATCCACCGAAGTGATTTTCTTGCGCCGCTGTCGAGCCAGATCAAATGACACACGCATCAGCCGGCCAATTT
>JAGRBZ010000398.1 GCA_020433805.1 Anaerolineae bacterium | reverse complement strand
GTTTTGCCAGAGCCGGTTGTTCCCGCTATCAGCACATGCGCCACTTCAGGTGAGGCTAACCGCAGAATAAGAGGGCTGCCCGAGTTGTCCATTCCCAAAACGGTAGACTGACGCGGCATGTCGCTCAACTTGGCGAATAAATCCATCAAGCCCACTTTTTGCGGATTGAGGCGCGGTACTTCAATTTGGACGCTGGCCCCCTGACGGGCAATGCGCACGCTGGAAGCTCCCAAATGGAGTGCAATCTCTTCCGAGAGCGCCGTAATCCGCGCGATTTTGGTGGCAAATTCCGGCAGAATTTGATAGTGGATCCAGCGCGGCGTTACCGTACCGCCCAATACCCGGGCCGGAACGCGGTGGCTATGCAGCACCCATTCAATTTGATTAGCTTGACTTTCTAAATAGCGCTCCATTTCAGCGGGAGCCAACATAATTTGCCTCTCAATGGTATAAATCAACGCAGCACAAGGCTCTAAGGCTCTACAATCTTTCTTGCGTCATTATGTTTATCCTATTGTACTAGAACATATGTTCTAATGTCAAGAGGCAAAATAAAAATGGCTCGACCCTATTACGGGTCGAGCCATTTTTAGAGCGCGATAACGTGAAAAAAGTAAAGGTTTAGGCAGCTTTTGCTTTGTTGAGCGCCTTCATCAAACGCGATTTCCGGCGAGCCGCGTTATTTTTATGAATAACGCCTTTTTGAGCCGCTTTGTCTAAAGCCTTAATAGCTTTTTGCAGTGTTTCTTCTGCCGCTTCGATGGATCCGGCCTCAACTTGGGTCCGTGCTTTTTTTACATACGTACGAGCCGTGCTGCGATACAAACGATTTTGAACGCGTCGTTTTTCGCTCTGCTTGGCGCGTTTCTTTGCCGATTTAATGTTAGCCAAAATTTTATCTCCCGTAAATTAAGAATGATTGGTATTAACTGGATTTGTGTATGAGACACGATAAAAAGTGCATCTGACCCAGCCGCTGGCCACCATGCACACGAGTTTCACTAGATTAACAGTTCAATGGAATATCACATTTGAACAATCGTAAATGATAGTTCAAAGCGTTTGATTTGTCCAGTTTTCGCTATCTATTTGGATGTTTTGGGGCGCAGGATTTTATTTTTCGTTTAATTCGGCTAAAATATGAGCTTCATTGATTTCATAATCGATACAAAGGAGTAGTTATGCTACGCACACCGCTAAAAATGCTTGTGTTGCTCGTCATTGGGGCCATGCTGACCCTAACGCCGACGTATGCCCAGGCCCCCGAAGGCCAGGAATACACCGTTCAGCCGGGCGAGTGGCTTTCGCAGATTGCCGAGCAATTTCTGGATGACACCAACCGCTATACCGACATCGTCGAGGCCACCAATGCTAAAGCCGCCGAGGACGACAGCTTCACCCCCATCACCGACCCCAATGTGCTTGAGGTCGGACAAAAGCTATGGATCCCCGTTCCCCCGGCCGATACCGCCACACCGGCTTTCGCAGGAACCTACACCGCCAGCCTGCCCGCCGCCGATACCCCCGGCCGCGAAATGACACTGACTCTCAACGCCGACGGTACGGCTACCCGCACCACCGATTATCTCAACGGCGACGCGCCTATCGAGGAAAGCGGCTCTTGGGAAGATAACGGCGACGGCACGGTCACAGTCACGCTCACCGGTCGTCCTACGGTCGAAACGCCGGACGTTATCACCTATGCGCTTGTCGATGACGTACTCACGGCTGTTGAGTACGATGTGGAGGCATATGGTTCCGAAGGTCTGTCGCTGCAAAAACAGGCTGAGACGGTCGATGAGACGACGGTTCAGCCGGAGAATGTCGTCGGCATCTACAAGACGATGCTGCCCGGTGGCTCTAGCCCAGGTCTCGACAGCACGCTCTATCTCAATGTCGATAACACAGTTCGTCTGGTCAGCGATTACCTCAATGGCGATCCGCCCATCGACGAGATGGGCACTTGGGCTGTGGAGAACAATCAGGTTGTGGTCACCTTAACCGGCCAGACCGACCGCGTGTATGATACCCCGGTTGTCACCACCTACAACGTAGACGCCGGTACACTGGTGGAAATAAACCCCGAACCGGTTCCGGGGGCCTATGTCTCGCGCTACTTGCCTTTCGATGCGCTGGCGACCGGCCTGGAACCGGTACCCTACAATGCCGATGCCGCTCAACAGGAGATTACTGAGGCAGGATACGGCGGCATCTACAAAGCTTTTCTGCCTGCCGCTACCTGCTGTGGGCGTGATATCACGTTAACCCTCAACCCCGACGGTCCGGCTTTCATGTCGACCAATTTTCTCAACGGCGAACCGCCCATTATGCAAACCGGCACCTGGACCGAAGTTGGCGAGGGACGCATTGACATTACCTGGGACGGAGCCGACTCACCGCTAATGCTGGAATTGGTCGATGGCACGCTGCGCACCACGGCGGATGAAGATACCTACGGCAGCGTCGGTTTGACCCTCTATTATTATCCCATCATTGCCATCAACAGCAATCTGCCGACCGTTACCGGTACCGTTACCTATAGCGAGTCTATGGTTCTGCCTTCCGATGCACTACTCACCGTTCGGTTGGCCGATGTTTCTCTAGCCGATGCCCCGGCCGAAATCATCTCCGAGCAGATCATTACCGTCGGCGGTCAGCAGCCGCCTTTTGCCTTTGAACTGCCCTACAACCCACGTACTTTCGACCCGACCCGCACCTATGCCGTGCAGGCCCGCATTGAGTCCAATGGCGAACTGCTCTTCATCAACGACACTGCCTACCTCGTATTGACCAACGGTGCGCCCAGCCACGTCGATCTGGTGCTGGTTAGCACTGGCCCGGCGGCTGCGGCAGCCCCGATGGCCGGTTGCGCCGAGGTCGCGACCATCGCTTCGGAGGATGCGCCGCCTGACCGCAGTAATTACCTGGCCTACGGTGATGACAGTCCGGTCAATTCTGATATTGTTGGTACCGTCTTGCCTGTCGATAGCCAGGCGGCGGATGCCACGACCCAGTGGCGTGATGCTGTGCTGAATGAGTTAGGCTATTGCTCCGGTAACTTTGCGCCCGAACAGGTCACAGTTTACAATACCGGCGACGGTCAAGCTACCATTGTAACCGCCTCTAATGTGCTGTTTGATGACTCGGTTTCTGCCCAGGAAGTGCGCCTCGATCTGGTTGAACAGGACGACGGCTGGCAGGTCGAATGGGGCGGCGTTCGCTTCCTGTGCGCCCGTGGCGACAATACAACAGAGTTACAGCCGGCTTTGTGTCCATAATCTCAATCGAATGAATTGAAAAGTATACATTAACGTTAAAAATGGTTTTTCTCACCCCGTTGCATTAGCAACGGGGTGAAGATTATTTTTGGAGGGTAACCACTTATGACCAAAACCCTGTTCGGTCGTCATCGAACCAAGATTAGTCCGTTTCAGACCCCATCTGAGGAGACCATCGCCTATGCCAAGTCGCTGGACGGGCAGGTGCTGGGGCCGGGCGAGTTGGCCTATGCCGAGTGGGCGGCGCTGGGATTAGAACTGCCCGATCTACCGGCGATGCGTCGCTACCGGTTGGAGCGGGTTCGCGAGCAGTTGCGCCGGCTCGACTATGGCGGCATCGTCCTGTACGATCCGCTCAATATTCGCTATGCTACCGACAGCTCGAATATGCAGGTCTGGACGATGCACAACGCTGTTCGCTACTGCTACATTGCCACCGACGGGCCGGTCGTGCTGTTCGATTTCCACAACTGCGAGCATCTGAGCGTTCACCTGGAGCTTATCGACGAGATCCGTCCGGCGGTGGCCTGGTATTATTTCGGAGCCGGTGACCGGGTGGGGGAAGTCGCCCAACGCTGGGCCGCCGAGATTGCCGATTTGGTACGTGCCCATGGCGGCGGCAATATGCGGCTGGCTATCGACCACTGTAACGAGGAGGGCATTGAGGCACTGCACCAACTAGGTGTGCAAACCTTCAACGGCGAGGAGGTCATGGAACTGGCCCGCGTCATCAAGTGTGATGATGAGATCAAGGCTATGCGCTGCGCCGTGGCCACCTGTGAACGGGCGATGGACATTATGAAGACCAAGATGGAACCGGGCGTGACCGAACAGCGGTTGTGGTCCTATCTCCACGCCGAAAACATCGCCCGTGGCGGCGAATGGATCGAAACCCGCCTGCTGGCCTCCGGCCCCCGCACCAACCCCTGGTTTCACGAGTGCAGCAGCCGCGTCATCGAAGCGGGCGATATAGTGGCCTTCGACACCGACCTGATCGGCCCCTATGGCATGTGCGCCGACATCTCCCGCACCTGGTTGTGTGGCGATCAGCCGCCCACTGCCGAACAGCGCAGCCTCTACCGTATGGCCCACGAGCAAATTCAGGCCAACCAGGCTATGCTTAAACCCGGTATCTCCTTCCGCGAGCTAACCGAGCAGGCCCAATCGCTACCGCCCGATTACTTGCCCAACCACTACTCTGTCCTCTACCACGGCGTCGGCCTATGTGACGAGTATCCGGCAATTTACTATCCTGATGCCTGGGCAGACTACGGCTACGACGGCATCCTTGAGGAAAATATGGTGCTCTGCGTCGAAAGCTACGTTGGCCGCGTTGGTGGTCACGAAGGCGTAAAGTTGGAGGAGCAAGTTTTGATCACGGCCGGAGGTGCGGTTCCGCTTTCTCAATACCCCTTTGAGGCGGATTTCCTAAGCTGACGCATCGGCAGTCCAGCCCAATGCCTGGGCCTAAAACAAGGGGCGGGTCCTGAGTCTCGATTTGCGATAAAAGTCTGGACAGGAGTGTTGTCGGCAAGTTGCCGACAGGCAGAACTTTCGTCATCAATAACGCTTATTCGTCGATTCGGAACGATACATCAACTTTGGCGCGATAGGCCACCACCTTGCCATTTTCCATCTTGACATCCATCGCTTTGATTTCCGCAACCCGCAGCTCGTGAAGCGATTTGCCTGCTGCCTCGACGGCATTCTTGGCTGCTTCTTCCCAAGAAACCGGGCTGCTACCGACCAACTCAATAACTTTATAGACACTTTCAGTAGACATCTTTGTTCTCCTGTTATATTGTTTTGAAACTATGATTGGGGTTTATTGATGGGCCTAATACGACTACGGGATTTTGGCATAAAGCCGGGAAAGAAACCAGGTTTTTCGGTTTCGCGTCGAAAAAGGCTCACTCAAGAGTATATTTCCACTTCTAAAGTAAAAACCTGGTTTCTGATTAGTAGCGATAAAGAATTGGCCCATCCTTAGTTTAATCAAAACAGGCAATGAATGCACCGGTCAACTGAGTAGATTTTTACCTAACCTGACGGTGAGTTTTTTTGCTGGCGTAATGGGCTATCCACCTGGTTAGGTGTAGCCTGAGGTCAATCGAGGAAGGCTCGTGTCGCCACCTTTTGTTGATTGGTTTCCACGCTCTGCGTGGAAACCAATCAGCTCTGCGTCAGTTCGATGAACTTCCGTCTGGGGTGGCGTTTTGCGTGACGATGGGGGTAGCGGTTGGTATCGCGGTGACGCGCGGCGATGGTACGCCGGTTGCCAACAAATTGCTCACACGGTCGAGCAGCGTTTGCCGCCATTCGTACCACTGACCGGGGCTGGCAACCGGCGGCGGAAACTCGGTTCGTCCATAAATTTCGGTGGTAGGGATTTGGTAAGTAGTCGCTAACTGAGCAATCAGCACGGCGGTGGCATTGAGTTGAGCCTGAGGCGGCAGCGTTTCGGAAAAGTCGCCAATCATGCAAACATCAATGCTGGTGTTCTTCTCATCGCTGTTGATTTGGGTGGGAATAACGCTGAGCGGTTGCGTTTGGTAGACGACACCTTCGGGCGTGACGCAGTAATGGTAGGTGATACCGGGCAGGTTGAGACGATCGACGCTGAACTCGGCAATACGCTCGACCGAAATGTCGGGTGGGGTTCCCGTGTGGTGAACAATGATGTTGTTGATAGTCGATACATCGCGGATGTTATATTGCCGGACCGAGCTGTGCTTGAGCACGGCGCTTTTGTCTTGAATCTGCACCTGCGGCGACAGCAGCCGGACTCCATATAAATCAAGTATCGCTTGCATCGGCACAATGACGCTCTGCTGGCCTACGGTCACATAGATGCCGATAGCGAAACCATCATCATCAAACACCAGCGCTCCGGCATCACCGGCCGAACCCTCAATTTCGGCCAGGGCTGCGCCCGACAGCCGCACCGTTTGGCCCGGCCCGAAATTCACCGAAACGGCCCGGTCGATGGCGGTGATAATCCCCCTCCTATCGCCGGTTGCCCGCCCCAATTTGCGGATCGACATCCCGGCCCGTGGCTCACGAATGCCAAGAATAGGTCCAACGCCGGTGATCGCGCCATCGAAATGAATATCGTCGTCCAGTACACCTAAGGCGGTTAGGCTGGCTATGGGGCCGGGGATTTGGATAGATGCGGTATTGGTATACACTCGACCGATGACATCACCGGGACTAACCCCGCCATCGAAAGGGCCGGGCTGCAAAATCAATTCATCGCGCCTTCTGCCCAAGACAGTGTAAGCGCTGATAATGTAGACTTGGCCCGCATCATCGACGGCGAAATAGCCGAGCGTACCGGCGGTGGCCCCTTCGGCCCCAACGCTAAGGCCCGAACGAACCGGCCGGACCCGATCTTTGCGGATTGCCTGGGCGATAGCCGTACTGGTCGCCTGCGCCGCGGCGGCTTCGGCCTCTATCTGCTGGGACATCTGGTTGAGATAAACCTGGGTGGCCCGGCTGGCTTGTGTGGCTTCCGCAATAGCGATGGTGGCGGTAGCGCTAACCGACTGGAGGCGGGCATCTTGGGAGAACTGCTGCACAATATTGTACACCGGCCCGATAGCAATCAAGAAGACGATGATGCCGGTAATGATGCTGCCGGCGACACGGGCCAGATGCTTAATGGTATCAAACCGCCAGGCCCGGTTGGCGCGTTGAATAGGGCCGATAAAGCGATCGTGGGTTAGCTCATACCAACGCGCGCCCGATCGCCGCTCGCTGCGAATAATGCGATGGCCTTCCAGAATATCGATGGCTTCATTCGGCACTGAACCGGTTCGCTTTAGACCGCGATAAACCAGCCCCCGCGTGCCTGCCGGGGTAATCAGCTCTTCCTCAAACCAGTTGCGCAGCCGCCACTCGGTTAAGACCGGCAGCTTCTCGGTACGCTGCATAGTGTCGGCTACGGCCCGTTCGTAAAAACGGGTCAACGCCTGGTCGACATCGCCAAAGTTTTCCAAATTGTCGTCGGTAATAACCGTTACGTCCGGCGGCAATGCTTCCCACAAGCCTTGACAAACCACCTGTAGCTGCACCGGCTCCACGTAGCGACCCAACTGCTCGATAATCCGGCCATACGGTCCTTCCGCCCGAATTTTCAATAGCTCGGTAACCAGCTTGGCGGCTACGCCCGGCGCAAATGAACGCGGTGTGTTTTGCAGCGGCCCATCAACGGCCACCAGCGCGTCTTCGCTGCCCAACCGCTCCAGCCGGAAGCGGGAGCGAAGCTGCTCCGGCACGCGGTCGGCGTAGGTGTCGATCTGGGCCAGGTAATCCTCGCGGATGACAAATAAAACGCGCAGGTAGGCGTCGGCCGCCAGCGCGGCGTTGACCTGCTCGAAAAACTGGTCGCGCTCCGGCCAGCGTTCGGGATAAAAGGTGAACATCTCCTCAAACTGATCGAACACCAGTACCCGTAAAACCGGATAGCCCTCATCATCGCCCTGGCGCGGCACCTGCCGCAGGAAATCGACCAGCGACAAATCGACCATTTCCGAGGCCCGCAACTCGGTGATCTCGCTCCAGCTCATAAGGGTGTTGAAGATA
>JAGRBZ010000397.1 GCA_020433805.1 Anaerolineae bacterium | reverse complement strand
TATCCGTTTTGCCGATAACATCGTCTGAATTAAAAATAGAGTTGGCACTATAGATCCAGCGATAATTCAAATCTTTATCTTGCTGCGTTACACTCACCGGCGCATTTTTCAGAGCAACCCGGAAGCGATATTCACTTTCTTGCAGAGCCATTTCTATATCACGGCGCTCACTAATATCTATGCCGGAATAAAGAACACCTACAATTTTGCCGGCCTCATCCTTAAGTGGAGCACTATCCCAAGCAATGAGCTTTTCATAACCCATTCTATCAACAACGCAATCCTCAAAACTATTCATTGCTTGAGGCTTGCCGTTTATGGATTGCTGAAATAACGCTTGGCTTTTCTCGAGACTTTCTTTTAGTAAACACGTTTTGAACCAATTCTTACCGACGAGATCAGCCGAATGATAGTCAAGGAGTTCAGAGCCTTTCTGATTAACAAAGGTGATGTCGCCTTTTTTATCGAGGGCAATAACCATGGTGCTAATATTATCCAAGTACAGTTTGGCCGTATCCAGATCTTTCAACTGAAGTTCTGCTTCGCGTAAAGCGGTAAAATCGACCAGGGTAATCAACACCCCATCAATTACATTAGTGCTGGTTCGGAACGGCATGACTTTAAGGAAATACCAATTCTTACTGGTACTTTGGACTTCACGCTCAATGGGAACATTGCTTTCTAACACTTTTTGGGCCAAGATCACCAAATCGACACCTACCAAATTATGGGTAATATGGCTAATCGGCCGACCAACGTCGTATTCCAACAGATTTATAACAGCAGTGGTTACCGGCGTAAATTTACGCACTCGCAAATCATTATCAAGAAAAATTGTGCCTATGTCTGTGCTTCGTAACAAGTTATTAACATCGTCATTCAGAGCCGTTAGTTCCTTAATTTTGGCTTGATATTCCGTATTAACCGTGATCAACTCTTCATTGACCGACTGCAACTCTTCGTTGGTGCTCTGCAATTCCTCATTAGCCGCCAGAAGTTCCTCGTTGGTGGCCTGCAACTCTTCATTTGCCGTTTCAAGCTCTTCGATAGTGGCTTGCAAATTTTCTTTTGTGTACTGTAGCTCTTGCTCTAGATCTTTTATACGCTGGCTGGCACTACGGCTAAGGTTGAAGGACTCAGCGGTATCTTCTTCGGGTTTTTCTTGTGTGCTAACAATATCAAAAATTATCAAATAGAGACGACGATGACTTCCCTGAGACCAAAAAGGGCGCGTAATTAAATTAATACGCTGTACATTGCCGGGGGCTTTTACCCGGACATCATGGAGGATAACCTCTTCCTGGGTATGAATACTCCGCTGAAGGGCTGTGCTTAACGGCAGCGATAACTCTTCAGAAGTCATATGCAAAATATTCAAATCGATTTGATAGCCTATAGGGGCCTTTAGAAAATCGCGCACCTCGCCAAAAGCGTGAATAAGCATGTGGCTATCATCAACCACCACACACGGAGGCATAACTTGCTCAACCAAGCTGCGCAGAATTAGCTCGGCATTACGCCAATCCTCATTATTTGAAGAGATTGATGCTCGATAATCTCGTACGCCCGTGGTTTTCTCAGGAGCATCTTCATTTTGCTGTATGCGAATGGGGTTAATTCTCGATATAGAGGGTCGACCGCCGGCCATACGATAAATTTTCCATTTGCTGTGCTCAATAGGAAAAATACTATCGTAATCACTCCCTACGGTTTCGCTGGCTCCTAAAAATAGATAGCCACCTGGCCGTAGAGCAAACTGAAAGGTATCTAGCGCTCGACGCTGAAGCGGGTGTTTGAAATAGATCAACAGATTTCGGCACGATATGAAATCCATATTGGAAAAAGGCGGATCTTTTACCAGATTGTGTTGCGCAAAGACGACCATTGTTCTAGCACGCCGTAAAATTTCGTAATGATTGCCACGTTTCACAAAAAAGTTACGCAGCCGCTCGGTAGAAACATCGGCCGTAATGCTATCTGAAAATGCGCCTCGGCTGGCATGCCCCAACGCCTCTTTATCTAAATCGGTAGCGAAAATCTTTACATCAACATAGCGACCCACCCGTTCCATATATTCCTGAATGATGATAGCCAGCGAGTAGGCTTCTTCACCGGTAGCACAGCCAGGCACCCAAATGCGCAGTGGCGATTGTTGAAGTTCTTTATCTTTAAATAAGGCCGGCAGTACGTGGCTTTGTATAAAATCAAACGCTTCCGGCTCTCTAAAAAATCGGGTAACCCCTATTAAAAACTCTTTGCTTAAAATCTGGCACTCGTTAGGCGACTCTTTAAGGTACGTGACGTAATCGGCCAGATGATCAATTTGATTAAGACTCATTCTACGCTCGATGCGACGCAGAACAGTATTGCGCTTATAGTCGGTAAAGTCGACCCCGGTGCTTTTATATAAGAGGGCGAAGAGCTTCAACAAGTCTGTATCGTCGCCCTGGCCTTCCAACTCTTCTATCTCGGCCTTAATAATAAGACCGGGATGTTTAATATAGTTCTGCAAAATTTCCGGCATTTTTTCCGGTGAGGTTACATAATCAACCAATTTTGTAGACAAAGCGCTATTAGGCATGCCATCAAATTTGGCCGTTTCATCTTGAACCATCACCATACCGCCCAGCTCTTTTATAGTACGGAGACCACGCGTACCATCACTGCCGGTGCCGGAGAGAATAATACCAATCGCCTTATCCTGTTGATCCTTACCCAACGACTCAAAGAAGATGTCGATAGGGAGATTAAGTCCTTGCGTGCGATCATAATCAACCAGCAGCAGTTTACTTCGAAAAACAGTCATGTTCTTTCGACGCGGAATAAGGTATATCGAACCACGGGCAACCGGCATGCCATCTTTAGCTTCATACACCGGCATGGGCGTATATTTTGAAAGAAGCTCAACCATGTGGCTTTCGTAATCGGGCGATAGGTGTTGCACAACGACAAAAGCAAAGTCTTTTGAGGCAGGCATATTGGTAAAAAATTTTTCTAAGGCTTCCAACCCACCTGCCGAGGTTCCGATACCAACAAGATAAAGATTATCTGGGTCTTGATCCGTCATAATTGTCTCCTAGAGGATAATTCTACGAAGGCCCGCGTTACATCGTGGATAATAGATCTTACCCAAAGGTTAGTTTTCAATACGAGAATAATACCTATTTAAAAATATAACCGATTTTTTACGGATAGTAAACTTTGAAATTGAATGACAAAAGTCGGGCAATGGTTAATCATCATGAAAACCGGCAGCCGTTTGGCTCAAATTGGTCATGCTATAGTCTATAGTATGAAGCTTTAAATGGTCGTTTCAGAATTGGTGTGGAAAGAACCTACCTTAAACTAGGAAGAAGAAGAAGAAGAAAAGCTTATTTTACTTTTGAGAGATCGATGATTATAAGTGTAACGCCATCAACTTTATCAGTGTGCGTGCGATAGGGAAAGACTTTTAGCAAATATATATTACCACGCTGATCTTTCACTTCTTGTTCAATCGCTGTATGCGTATTGAGCACATGGTCAGATATATTTACCAAATCGACATCAACTAAATTATGTGAAAGATGTTCAAGTGGACGCCCAACATCTTGTTTGAGTAAATTTACATTTTGCTGCGCCGCCGAAGTAAATTTACGCACATTCAACTCACTATCTAAAAAGATAGCACCAATATAGGTATTGGTTAAGAGATTATCCATGTCATTGTTAAGTCGTATTAATTCCCGAATTTTCATTTGATATTCAGCATTAACGGTATGCAACTCTTCATTAACCGACTGTAACTCTTCATTTGTGCTTTGTAGTTCTTCGTTTGAGGCCAACAACTCTTCATTAGTGGCCTGCAATTCTTCGTTGGCTGTTTCTAGCTCTTCAATGGTGGCCTGCAGATTTTCTTTGTTGTACTGCAAATCCCGTTCTAAAGTGATCATGCGCTGCTTGACGGCCTCGCTGAGATCATATTGCTCAATATGAGACTTTGTTTCTTCACTAACATCAGCCGATTCAAAGATAATGAGAAAGAGCTGGCGGCTGTAATTTTCTTCCCAAAAAGGACGAACCAAAATATTGATTTGCTTGGCTTTATCATCGTCTTTTAGCAAAACATTATGATAGGCAACCTCTTGATGCTCTTGCATAACCCGGTTTAAGCCCGTGGAAAGCGGCAACCGCAATGTCTCATTGATCATCTTTAAAATATCAAGGTTAACCCGATATCCACTGGGAACAGTAAGGTATTGGCTTACGTCACCAAAAGCATGGACAATAACGTAGTTTTCATTAATGACCACACACGGCGGCAAAACATGCTCAACCAAGCTGCGCAAAACAGGATCGCTGCTGCGCCAATCATCCGGTGGCGACAATTGTCGATACCCACGCACTTTGACCGGTTGTTGACGATCTGAGTCAAAAGCGAGCGGCATCGGCAAACGCGATTGACCACCCTGATAAAGAAAAATTTTCCACTTGTTATCTACCGATTGAAATTCATCACTAACTTCACCCAGGCTTTCGCTTGTTCCCAAAAAAAGACAGCCACCCGACTTTAAGGCAAATTTAAAGGTTTGTAACACTTTTTGCTGTAATTGTGGCTTTAGATAGATTAAGACATTGCGGCATGAAATAATATCCATTTTGGAAAGGGGCGCATCTTTGACTAAATTTTGATACGCAAAGACCACCATTGTCCGTAATCTGGGTAAAATTTCGTAGGCATTTCCTTTTTTAATAAAATATCGATGGAGTCGGTCAGCTGACACCTCAAAAGAAATATCTTCAGAGTAGATACCGGCACTGGCTCGATCAAGCGACCGTTTGTCGAGATCAGTCGCAAAAATCTTTACCTCCAGAAATTGTCCTGTGCGCTCCATATATTCCTGAAGAATGATGGCCAACGAATAGACTTCTTCGCCCGAAGCACAGCCTGCTACCCAGACCCTGAGTTGATCTTTGTTTGTTTTACGGCTGAAGAGAACAGGCAAAACCTCAGTCTGCAATATATCGAAAGCTTCCGTATCGCGAAAGAAACGCGTTACGCCTATAAGAAACTCTTGACGTAACATCTCACATTCATCAACAGAATTCTGTAAGTAGTCAACATAGTCCGACAGATGCTCTATTCGATTAACAACCATACGGCGTTCAATACGCCGCTGAAGCGTATTGACTTTATAGCCGGAAAAATCTACACCCGTTTGCCGCTCTAAAACAGCAAGCAGTTTTTCAGGTACAGTTTTATATTCATTTTGACCACCTAATTGGCCGAAAGATTTGGAATAATTAACATAGCCCAGCAAAGTGTTTGGCATTTCATCCGGTGAGGCTACATAATCAACCAACTGCGTAGCTAGTGCATTAAGCGGCATCCCATCAAATTTAGCTGACCTATCCTGCACCATGACCAACCCACCGGCTTCTTTTATAGCCCGAATACCGCGTGTGCCGTCACTTCCCGTTCCCGACAGCACAATACCAATAGCTCTCTCACCCATATCTTTGGCTAACGACTCAAAAAAGATGTCGATAGGCAGGTTGAGTTGACCATCTTTTTTCTTATAAGCCACCAGATAGAGCTTACCCTTAAAGATAGTCATATTTTTGCCTCGAGGTAGTAAATAAACTATGTTAGACTGCACCTTTACCCCATCGTTAGCCTCAACAACCTGCATTGACGTATGGCGAGCTAATAACTCTACCATATGGCTTTTATAATCGGGCGATAAATGTTGCAGCACAACAAAGGCAATATCACTATCGGACGGCATATGAGAGAAAAATTTCTCTAAAGCTTCCAGTCCTCCAGCCGAGGTTCCGATACCGGCAACAAATATGCGTGCTTCGCTTTGTTCAGTCATGGGGGAATTACTCCTAGTACAAAAAGCGTTAAGAAGGTCAAGGTCAATAGAGAGCGGAAAAGAGGGTATATGGGGATTGGGGAGGAAACAACCTTGTAACCTCTCACTTCAATCTACAAAAACTATATCCTGATTTTGAGGATTAGTAAAGTTCAAAGGACTAGATAGCTATAATTCACATATAAAAGACACTTAATGCTTCAAGCGCATTGCAAATTTCTCCCAAGGCAGGGTATTGACAATCGATTCAGCCGTTGCCCAACCGCGACTAGCCGTTGCTACTCCAAAACGCATATTCTCAAAACCGGCGGCATGATGGGCATCACAGTTAATCATTAAGTCAACCCCCAGTTCTATCGCGCGACGCACGTGCGCGTCATTTAGATCCAAGCGCTCTGGTGAAGCGTTAATTTCTAAAGCGGTTCCGGTTTCCGCCGCGGCGTGCATAATGGCTTCCATATCAAAATCACCGGCCTCGCGTTGAGTCAGTAACCTGCCGCTGGGATGACCGATCAAATGGACATAGGGATTGTTAATTGCCGCCAGCATACGTTTGGTCAGCGTTTCCCGATCTTGGCGCAGGCCCGTATGGACTGACGCCACCACAAAATCCAGCTCGGCCAAAACCTCGTCCGAAAAGTCGAGTGAGCCATCCGCCTTGATCTCCATCTCGGTGCCTTGCAGCAGCCGAATACCGGGCAATTTGGCCTGAACATCATCGATCTCCTGACGCTGCCGGCGAAGCCGTTCGGGCGTTAATCCGTTGGCAATCCCCAAGCTTTGAGAATGATCGGTAATAACCAGATATTCATAGCCCCGTTCCATCGCGGCCCGCGCCATCTCCTCGATAGATTGCGCCCCGTCGCTCCAGGTTGAGTGGCAATGTACCTCGCCTTTAATATCACCAACCTGCACCAACTCCGGCAGGGACTTATTTTGCGCGGCCTTGATCTCGCCGCGATCCTCCCGTAGCTGCGGCGGGATGTAGGCCAAACCCAGAAATTCATACAAATCGGCTTCCTGTTCAAATGAAAGCTTCTCGCCATCGCTTTCGCGCGTTAGGGCATATTCATTGAGGCTATACCCTTTCTTTTGGGCCAGTTCCCGCACTTTGACATTGTGTGCCTGACTGCCGGTAAAATATTGCAGCGCCGTTCCCCACCGCGACGGCTCTAAACAGCGCAGATCGGCTTGCAGCCCATTTCGAAAGCGCACCGAGCTTTTGGTTTCACCGGCCGCAATCACTTCCTGCACGTCATTCATCGCCTTAAAGGCGGCCATAATCGGTTCGGGTTGTTCGGTGGCTACCAAAAAATCCAAATCGCCGATGGTCTCGCGCATGCGCCGCAGGCTGCCCGCAACTTCAACCTTGAGCGCCTCAGGCAGCTTTTCGAGCGTAGCGATAACCGTCATGGCTAAGGGCCATGCAATGCCCAGATGAACGCGCCCCGTATCACGCCGTTCCAACGCCTCAATACTGGCCAAAATTCGGGCCTCGCTTTTGGCTCCCATACGCGGTAGGGTTTGCAGTTTGCCGGCTTGGGCTGCTGCTTTGACCTCGGCCACGGTGGTAAGGCCTAACTCTTGCCACATGCTTTTCGCCAGTTTAGGGCCAACATCGGGAATATTCAGCACGTCTACCAAGCTCTCCGGCACCTCGGCGATGAGTTTCTCCCAAAATTCTAACTTACCGGTCTCAAACAGTTCCGCCGATTTATCTGCAATCGCCTGGCCGATACCCTCAATCTTTTTCAAATCCTGACCCGCCTCCCACAAGTTGAACAGATCTTGCCCCAGTCCGGCAATATTATCGGCTGCTTTGCGATAAGCCAAAATCTTAAAGCGATTCTCCCCTTTGATTTCCAGCAAATCACCAATATTAGCAAACAGTTCGGCTACTTCTTTATTGTTGAAACGCGGCATGCATGTCTCCTGATTTTATTACTACAACGAGACTTCGGTCTGAGAAACCAGGGTTTTAACTTCAGAACTGAAAATATGCGCTTGCGTGAGCCGTTT
>JAGRBZ010000396.1 GCA_020433805.1 Anaerolineae bacterium | reverse complement strand
ATTTTGACATAAGCGTGGGAAAGAAACCAGGGTTTTCGGTCAATTCGATCAATTTTGCGCCAAAAACGGCTCGCTCAAGCGCATATTTTCAGTTCCAAAGTTAAAACCCTGGTTTCTCAGACCGAAGTCTCGTCGTAGTACTAGAAGCTGTCTTTTTAGCTGCCACGAAATAACCTAATACAAATTTATCATTCAAATTGGGGGCTAATCGTCTCAGTAGCCTATCAAGACAAAAGGCAATTAAGACATATATCGTTTTGAGAAAACGTGTTGGAACAAGTCTCAGGCTGAACTGAGTAATTACATACCATAGGCTAGCATGGGCAATTATTTCGTATTCCTTAAATCCAACGCTCTCTAATAAACGCTCCAGCGCCGAAGCACTATATCGAAAATAATCATGAGGGTCGGCGTGAATATTGATGAGAAAGGGAACATATAAAAAGAACTCACCACCAGGTTTTAAGATACGGTGTATTTCATCCAAGAGTTGTTTATGATGAAATATATGCTCAAGAACATTAAACAAAAAAACTTGATTACTTACATTGTCATTTACAGGCAGCGGATGTTCTAGAGAGGCAAACAATGTAGGGCGATTTGTCGAAACAATATCAACGCGAATAACATTTTCTGGAGGTGATGAATACCCCCAAAAACGGTAGTAGCTAGGCGATTGGCCCCCACCCAAATCAAGCACGATGCCGGTTGTATCCATCTTGACACTGTGTTTGACTTGACGATTAAACATCGTTCTGGCAAGGCTCTTGCCACGCCACGTTTCAGTAAGTAAATCTCTTAGTAAACTAGACATAAATACATTTACTCAGGGGTAGACAGGTATCGAAAAGAGGCGTTCGTCTTTACAAACACTAAATCTACTTGATAAAGATACTGGGTTTGGGGATGATTCGCTCCAGCCCAAATATCGAACACGGAAAACCCTTGTGCATCCATCAAGTGGACTAACTCTGCAAAACTTGTGCCCCCTTTAAATTTTGGCAAAACTGAAGCTTCAGCAATAACTGCCTCTGTCTTTTTTAATGTCGCAACGGCCCCCTCCAAGACGCTTTTCTCAGCTCCTTCAACGTCAATTTTTACCAAATAGGGAGGATTTAATCTATGTTTCTCAACCAAATGATCTAATGTATTAACGGGAACAGTCAGTATTGTTTCCAATTGTAAATCTCTGTTAATTTGAAACGTTGATGATTTTCTAGGATCTTTATAAACCCTAAGCGCAGTTTCACCCATTTGATCGCCACAAAAGACATATTCAATAACCGCATCAAGCCCTGCAGCAGTTTTGTTGAGTTGCTCTCTAAATGTAGGATTTGCTTCGATAAGTAAGTAGGGATGATTGGGGAAACTTTTATACAATTCCGGCGTTCCATCAGCTACTCCGACATCGATAATCGTTGAGGGTGAAATCAGTTTTCTTAGGATCTCAAACCCTCTACTAAATGAACGGGTGGGATCATCAAAACTCCGAAGCTGTCTATTAAACTGTTTCAACAACGTATGGACTATTTGTTTCATTCAACCCTTTTTAATGCCGCAAATAGAGACACAACTTGCTTTACCAGCCCCAGAACATCATGTTTTTTTTGCACAATATATCGCATTACAACTCCTAACTGGAGTCTTTCAGCCGGTGACATTCGGATAACAGTCTCAAGGCGCTCGGCCAACTGGGTGGATTGAGCAGGTTCATACATTAACAATCGTCGATATTGAGCCAACGTAGGAACAAATTCGGTTAGCGATACAATGGGTATCAAGCCGCACGCCATCGCTTCTAAAACGGCCTTATCCAATCCGGACTGTGAAGCACTTACGAATATATCCGATTGTTGATAGACTGTCGCCACTTCTTTGTGAGGAATAGCTCCCATAAATGAGACATATGTTTCTAAATTGTGATGCGCTACAAGTTCTTGCAAATATTGAAGGTAAGGCCGATCATTTTCGTCGGGTACGTCGCCGACAAAGCTTAAGCTAAAATTGGTAATAGATCGCCGATTAACCAGTTCGTTGACAGCTTCAATCATAAGGTGGCAGTTCTTTGACGGAGATATGCGTCCTACCGACACAAGGTTACGCTTAGAGGTGTGATCAACCTTCGCTGCGTGTCTAGGCGCAAATTGTCCTGTATCAAGACCATGGCCAATCACACGAACTTTCGGACTATCCAGACGACAACTTCCACGTGAGGCAGTTACAATAGCGTCTACAAACTTTTCCGCTAAACGCAGTTGCCAACTTACGTTAGTATGGGTGTACCACATCACAAGAGGGATACGCCTCATTTTAGCATAGGGAACGGCCATCAAGGCAAACTTAGGATACATATGGGTAAAAATGCCATCAATAGGCTCAAACTGCGTAAGCTGCCACATAACTTGATGAAATTTTTGCAAGGCATGCAGAGTATTTTCTTGTTTAGCGGTATCACGCCCCACTTCAAAAACAGTAACATTAGAAGGTAGTACGGTTTGAGAATTAAAGCGAGGTGTCACTACCCACAATTGCTCAAGCTGGTTAGCGAGGTATGTAACCCAAGTCGGAATAAACCCAAAAATTGGATGGTTCTTATCAACCCGGGGTGTCACCATAACCAAACGCATAACTAGATACCGTCAACCTCAATTAATTGTTGCCAACGCTCTACCATCCGACGAACCAACGTATTGGGATCAAATTGCTGCTGAACGTAATCTTTACCCCTGGCCCCCATCTCTTTTGCCTTGTCCGGATGTTCCAGCAACCAAATTATATGCTCAGCAAATGCGTCCATTGCCTTGATTTCAGTTAAATAACCGGTTTCACCCGATTGAATGATGTCCTCAGGACCACCGCAACGGGTGGCAACGGCTGGTGTTTCAAACAAATATGCTTCCAACACAGTCCGCCCAAATCCTTCGTATAATGAGGGTTGAATCAATACACAACTTTGCTGATAGAGCAACGGTAACTCACGATAAGGCACTGCGCCCAATACAATAATTCGTTTCCCATTAGTGCTTAATTCCTTAGCTCTGGCTTCCACATAGGCACGCTCATTGCCGTCCCCGGCGATCACGAAATAACTGTCGGAAAGTCGAGTAGAAACAGTTTTGATTACCTGAAATAAACCAGGAATATTTTTCGGATATACCAGCCGCCCTACAAATAACACGGTCCTGGCCGGCAACTTAATCGCTCCTGCTGACCAGGTTGGCTGATGCTGATAAAAAACGGGTACAGGAATAACTTCTATTTGCTTGGCTGGAATAGCCCAGTCCGTCTTTAGATGATGCGCTACGGTGTTTGAAACAGTGCGAATACCGTCAGCCTGCTGCACAACGTAGCGAGCAAGTTGTAATCTAATGTGGTTGATGAACCGTCGTTCTGCTAACCAATACGATGAAAAAAGATTAAAATGAATTTGAACTTCTAAGGGTGCCTTGAAATAGCGTTTTAACCATAATCCTAAAAGCCCTGTCTCCAGAGGTGTTTGGACCGTGATGACATCCGGCCGTGAAAGCACAGACGCAAAACGCTGTACGGTCCTCATGCCGTAAAATGGCAAAAGTTGTATTTTAGGCGCTACAATAGGAATAAGTCGCAGGTCGGGGACAGGTTGCTGAATGGCATACGCTTTACGAGTGAAAACCAACACATCTAAACAACTATCTGGAGCGATCTGCTTCATAGCTGTTAGATATCGATGAAACCGTGTCAATGTATTTGATGAAGCCGATTTAGCAAGAAATACATCTTCACTCTGGCTCACCATCAATAATTTCATGGAGATGCGTCCAGTAACACCTGTTCAGTTTCATCAACCATACGCTCAACGGAAAAGTTGATCAGATTTTTATAGGCTGCTTCAGCCAAATTTTTCCTCAAGTTAGGGTTACCTTGTAGACGCAGCAGAGCTAGTAATAACTCAGAGGGACATTCCGGTTGAACGAGAAGCCCGCTTTTTTCGTGCTCAATCACTTCAACAGTGCCGCCCACTGCCGTCGCTACTACGGGAACATGATGAGAGGCTGCTTCCAGTACAACATGTGGTAAGCCTTCATATGTTGAATTGAGAACAAAGGCTTGGGCATAGTGGTCTAAAAGATAATCAACCTGCGCTTTAGAAATTTTCCCTGTGAAATAAACACGATCCGCCACATTCAACGCTTTAACCTGCTGCTCTATAATGTACCGTAACGGACCATCTCCTACCAAGACGAGTTTCGCATTCGGTATACCCATTACAGCGGCAACAACCTGATGCAACCGTTTGTGGGCTACAATCCGTCCAATAGATATAACGCGAAATCCATCCCAAAATGGCTCTGGAATTTCAATGCCATGCTGCGCGTTTTTTTCTTGGAAAAATGCATTGTAGATAACTTTAATACGCGCTCTATCTACACCCCAGCCAACTACAACGTCCTTTAAATATTGGCTCGGCGTAATAACGGCTATCGAACTCCGGGCTGAACAGTAACGCAGAAAACGAAATAACGACACTCTATAACTGTTGAACGAACGAAAATCATCCAAGGACAATGTCGTCCAACCGCGACTGTAGGCTAACTCCCACGCACCATCGCCAACGGCTTTAGTAACCAATGGCTTTCTCAAAAACCAACCAACAATCGCAGATGGAAACTCAAAGCCGTTTACATAAATTATATCACGAGAGCGGGCCTCATTAAAAATGGTTACGAAAGCCCGAAATTGTTCAATAAAATAATTTATATATCGTAATATTCTTGGGCGATTAAAACGAACTAAACGATATCCGACGGCATCGATAGGGTGGACATCATGAGAATCCTGAGGTGCGACAACGGTTACTTGATGTCCTCGACTGGCCAGCGCTTCTGCTATAAACGGCACATAGGTTGCCGGTCCGCCAATATCAGGCGGAAAAATTCCTACAGTAATCAATATCTTAAGCATTTCACAGATGTAGTGCTAAATATGTACCTAATCCTTCGAAGGCCAGTTCACTTTTACCAAAAAATCTACGATGTGAAATACGGGATATGCATTATCAATCGTGTCTTTTACCACTACCCCTGCTTCCATACAGGTTAAAGACACAATCTCAGCCAGATCACCGTCACCTTCAATACAGACTGTATCGTATCCAGACTCTTTTACTTGCTTCAAATATCGCTTTGAGTCCTCACGCGTAATCCGATACCATTTTAGCGAAGCTTTCAGGAACTCGCTCATTAATCGAGACTTTTCAGCAATGCCCTGTGGCGTGAGCAAATAGCGCAACCGACGACGCTGCATCTGTGCGACTTTAATACATCCTTTTGTAATAAGGCGTTTGATGTACCAATTCACACTGCCGACGGCTACGCCAAGTTGATCTGCAATATCTGCTTGCGTAGTATCGGGATTTTCTTGAATATGACTGAGAATTTGAAAGTCGTATTTTTCTGAGGTACGCATAAAAAACCTTGGTCAACCAAAATTCATTTTGTGAATTTCAGTAATTAAATTATTGCCGATCGCCATTTAGATGTCAAACGAAGAAAAATTTTTGAGGAGAAAATCTTTTTGGTTTAAAAAAATAATGGGCGCCCAGGAGGGGAGCGCCCTTGCCAAAAAAGGAGAGGAAATAAAGAATGAACTACAGTTATAATAATACAATAAGATCAAGCGGATTTATAGAGACTTTAGTACTTTATTTTAAGTGACTTTAGTACTTTTTTTTTGCCCAAAAAAAAGTACTTTCGGGCAAATGACGTATATCAAAACAGGTTAGCGAAGTACACCGATAGCAACATCAGGTGAAATAACGACACTTTGCCCTTCAAGCGTCAGTAAAGCAGTGCTGGTATTCCCTTCTTCATCAATCACGCCATAAATCAGCCGGCTGTCATCTAACCAGCCCCAGAGCGTACCAACACTGTTATCGCTTAAAAGGGTTTGGGCCTGATCGGTGTATGGCAGCGAGAGAACCGTGAGGTAGCCGGGCGAGGGCCGCGGGGTTTCATCCTCACTCGGTTGGGTAAGGGTGGCGGTTACAAAGGCTAAGTTGCCGTTAGGGCTAAAAGAGACACGTTCGACATAGTCAGTGGCCGGCAAGGGAATGGTGTTAATATCCGTTCCGTTGGTATCGAGAACGCGAATGCTATTATCAGCCGGTTGAATGACGGTCAGGATAGTCCCATCGAGCGCAAAGCCGCTGATACAAAAACCGTTTTGCTCTTCGGCCGAACAGGTATACACTAACTCCGGTTGGCCTCCTGCGGTAGGCACACGATAAAGATTATCGAAACGGCCACTCAAAGCCAGGCCAGGCACATCGGGCTGCAAAGCGTAAAAAAGGTGGCTCCCGTCCGCCGAAAAGCGAATAGGGGCGACAAAGCGCGTCTCTTCGTTTTGAACCTGCTCGAGAATGGTAACCGGGTTTGATCCGTCGCTGTTTGCGAGCCAGAGACTGTTTGTATATAAGGGCGGGTCCACTTCGTTATCGATAATCGTCTGCGACCATGCAATTTTAGAGCCGTCAGTAGAAACCACAAAGTCTGTGGGGCTTTGCTCTTGAGCCGGTAATTCGGTAAAAGGCAGCAAGGTTTGCTCACCATCGTTACTGAGGCGCAGAATGGATACCATCTCGGTTTCCGGATTAAAAATGGGATAGAAAATTGATCCGGAAGCCGGGGCAATGCGGCCTACCGGCAGCCGACTCAACTGCATTTCGCACGTGGCTTGGTTATCGGGGTCGACGAGCGTGAGCAGATCAGGGCTTTCGAAATTAATCGTTAAGAGAGCGGGACGCGTGATATCCGGACACAAGCCGGCGGGATCAAGTACCGACAGTTCAGGCGTTGGTGGAACTTCAATTGTAGGCGAATCGATCCTGACCATCAGACCATTTACCCAGTCAAAAATGACTTGTTTTTGGGCATCATCGGCTTCGCTATCACCACTACCGTTAAAAGTCAGGTGGCTTATAAGGTTATCGGTGTTGCCAGGATTATCCTCTAACATGAGTTCGAAATCGGGTAAATGGGCAACCCAACTTTGAAAAGAATTAAAATCATTATCCTCCAGCATACCAGACGTTTCAAATTGATCGCAGGGGCGCGATAGCGTATAAGCGCCATCTGAGGCAATGGTCAATTCATTACAAAAACCTCCAACGCCGCCGGTTTGACTATAACTCAGTACAGTCGTATCAGCAGAAGTCTGGGTTATTTCTGAGTCAGCGGCAGGGGCTTCCGATTCAGCCGGTGCAGTGTTGGATTCTTGGGTTTGAAGGGTAGCGGTTTGGGTGGGTACATCCTCCGGCAGCGGTTGGACATCACCGGAACGGGGTGCAGAGCTACAAGCGGCCAGGAAGAGCATCAAAAAACAGAGCCAACAATTCAGTCTTTTCATCAAGATAATTTCCACCATTTAAACTACTTTTATTTGACATAAGTAACTATTACTACAACGAGACTTCGGTCTGAGAAACCAGGGTTTTAACTTCAAAACTGAAAATATGCGCTTGAATGAGTCTTTTTGGCGCAAAATTGATCGAATTCACCGAAAACCCTGGTTTCTTTCCCACGCTTATGTCAAAATCTCGTAGCAGTACTATTACGAAACGCTCAAATTCTACATTAATTTTATGTAAATTTCAATTATACAATTACAAACCATCTCCAATAAAGGTCTCACCCAGTATCAATAGGTTATTGATTAAACAGTGTAGCTTTGTTACAATTGTCATTGCTTTCACATTGAAAGCGATAAGACCCTTGTTGACCTTGCCAAAATAACCGATCACCTAGCATCTGCCATTTCCAGAGGCAACAAAACTTTGTTGTTATATTTAGAAGTTACGCAGTTCAGATTGGTTCAGTCTCCAACTAAGCCTTCAACCGGAGTTCAACCGTTTTACACCTTGAT
>JAGRBZ010000395.1 GCA_020433805.1 Anaerolineae bacterium | reverse complement strand
CTTTCATCGAATGCTTTGAGTTGGATGAGCATCTGATTGCCGCCGCCGCTGAGGCCAGCGGCAGCCCGGCCACCATCAGCGAAGCCCAACTGCGCCAGGCCATCGACCGGCTCTCGCCCGAAGCCCAGGCCACCTGGCTGCTGCGGCTGGCCCAGGGCAACGAACCGCAGCTTGCAATTGCCTTCAATCGCGAACTGCTCACACTGCTCGACCAACCCCAAGCCAAACCATCGGCCCGTCGCACCATTGACGATCTGTTCGCCGCCGCCGAACGCATCGAAGAAGCGGTTAGCGCCCAACACGCCGCCGAGGCCCAGGCCAAACATCTGAAGAAAATGAAGGCACTGGCCGCCCAAGAAGATAAGCTCTGGCAGGAGGTCATCGCCCTAATTGAGCAGAAGAAGGGCAACGCCTACGACCAGGCCGTCGCCCATCTAAAAGACCTGCGCGACCTGGCTCGACACCAGGGCCAAGAAGCCGCCTTTCAATCTCGTCTGAACGGCATCTATCGGGATTACGTGTCTCTATCGGCCCTGCGTCGTCGTCTGCGCAGCGCTAAGTTGGATGAGTAACCCCGTAGGACAAACTTAAGTTTGTCCTACGGGGTAAAAAACAATCGTGAGCTTGTCCTCTACGCGCTATTGTGGCAAACTTAAACTTATATCCGAACCCACAATGAACAAACTCACCTACAAACTCCGATACCGACGCCATTTACCCCATATCCAGCCACCGGGAGCGACACTGTTTGTTACCTTTCGACTGGCCGGTTCTATTCCCCAACCGGTGCTACAACAGCTTCTGGCCGAAGCCGAGCAAATCGACAAAACCTTACGCACCATGGCAAACGCTGCTGAACGAGCGCAGCAAGCCGCCTTGGAACAACGCCGCATGTTTGGCAAATGGGACGGTGCCTTAGACACAGCCAACAGCGGCCCTTTCTGGTTGCGGCAGAAGGAGATTGCCCGAATTGTGGTGGACGAGATGCATCGCCAGGATAACCAAACCTACAGCCTTGATGCTTTTTGCGTCATGCCCAACCACGTCCACATGGTATTTACGCCCCTGCCTGCAAACAATAACGGGGATAACCAGACAGAGCGTTACCACGCGCTCTCGCGTATTATGCAGGCACTCAAAGGGCGATCCGCTATCCAAGCTAACGCGCAGTTAGGCCGCGAGGGACAGTTTTGGCAGCACGAAAGCTACGACCACGTAATACGCGACGAGGATGAATGGCGGCGGATTGTAGAGTACGTTCTACACAACCCCGTCAAAGCCGGTTTGGTAAACGATTGGGAAGACTGGCCCTGGACTTACTGCAAATCCACGTAGGGCAAACTTAAGTTTGCCTTACGTGAACTCCAGAGGGCAACCACCGTAGGACAAACTTAAGTTTGTCCTACCCAGCATCGCCGCTTTTACCCCAAAGTCCCGTTGTGCTAAAGCTTAAGCCGTGTTAAAATGGGCGGAGCAAGCAGAGCGCTCTCAGCCGTCAGCCATCAGCGGTCAGCTTTGATACCTTCGCTCCTCCACCTGCCACCCAGACGCCCTAAACAACTGCCAACCTGTGGAAACAAGCTGATAGCTAAAAGCTGACTGCTGCCCACTAACCCAAACCTTCATCAATAACCCAACCGTTGCGTTGCACCCCTGAGAGAGGAGTATCTCATTACTATGTTCCGCTGGTTTGTTGCTGTCTTACTGATTGCGGGCCTGATTGGCCTGGCGTTAACAACCGGGTGGTGGCTGGACCCGCTGCTGGACTATGCCGGGGCCAACGCCGATGTTATTCAAGGGTTGGCCGGCTTGGTGCAACTGGGGTTGTGGGTTTTGGCCGCTGTTGTTGGATTGGGCGGTTGGGTGTTAGGCCGTCGCCGGAGAGGGGAAGAGGCCAATCGTCAAGTAAAAGCCCGCGACCAGGCGGTGGTAGCGCAACATAGAGGGGCTGCGGCCAATACCCTGGCAATTTCCGGGGATATTTACGGCACGGTCAATGTGCAGGTGGTAGCGGATGAATGGTGGCAGGCGATGGGCCAACCCCGCCCCGCGCCAAATTTGCGCGAGGCCAGCCAAGCTTACTTGCAGCACCTTATCGACCGCTACCGCTACCTGGATTTTAAGGGCATGGGCATTGCTGACCGGATTGCGCTGCGGCTGGAGCTGATTGATATGTATGTGCCGCTCAAAGCCCGAATCGAGATGCCGGAGGGCGAAACCTGGAGCCGAACCCTACGGCTGGCCGGGAGACAAGCCGGCCCGGATGAAATTGCGGCCATCGGCCAGCGCCTGAGCGAACCCCAACCGGTGTTGAATTTACTGCAACGCCACAATGGGCTGATTATCCTGGGCGACCCCGGCGCGGGGAAAACGACCTTTCTGAAGTACGTAACCCTTCAATTAGCGCTGGGGCAAGGACAAACACTGGGCATAGGCCAACGGCTGCCGGTGCTGCTGCCCCTATCGGCCTACGCCAACGACCTGATCGAGCGTAACGTTCCCCTAGACCGCTTTATTGCGCGTTACTATCAAGAACGAGGGATCGCCCTGCCGCTCCAAGCCTTACTGTCCGAGGCGCTGGCGCGAGGCGGGGCGCTGCTGCTATTGGACGGGCTGGACGAAGTTAAGAACCTGACTCAACGGCGGGTGGTGGTGGAGCGCGTGCTGGACTTTTTCACCACCCAGCAACGCCACGGCAACAAATTCATTTTGACCAGCCGGATTGTGGGCTACCGAGATGTGCGCCCGACCGCCGACGGACTGGCCGAATGTACGCTGGTTGACTTTGAGTCGGCTGATATGGCCGACTTCATCGGCAAATGGACGACCGCCCTGGAACGGGCGGCTCAGGGCCACACGGCCGTGGCCCAGGCCGACGCCGAGGCCGAGCGCCAGGGCTTGCTGGAGGCGGTTGAGCGCAATCCCGGCGTGCAGGCGCTGGCGGCCAACCCCCTGCTGCTGACCATTCTGGCTTTGATGAAACGGCAAGGGGTGACGCTGCCGGAGCGGCGGGTAGAGCTGTACCAAAAATATATTGAAGCGCTGCTTAAAACCTGGAACCAGGCCCGCAGCCTGGGGCGTCCCGCCGGACGGGATTTAGACGTGGTTGAAACAATCCGGCTGTTGGCCCCCCTGGCGCTGTGGATGCACCAGACAAGCCCCGGTGTGGGGCTGGTAAAACGGGAACCGCTGCGGCGGGAGCTAGAGAAAATCTGCACCGAGCGCGGGCTGCCGCAGCCGGAACAGGCCGCCCGGCAGCTTTTAGATGATGTTCGGGAACACGCCGGGCTGCTGCTGGAACGGGGCGCGGGCGAATACGGCTTTATTCACCTGACCTTTCAGGAATATTTGGCGGCTGTAGCCATTGCCCAACGCGGCCAGCGGGACATCGACAGCATAGCCGAGATGCTGGGCCGGCATATTGATGACGACAACTGGCATGAAGTGACCATGCTGACCATCGGCTACATCGGGATTATCCAGCAGTTAGACCAGGTGGCCGGGGAGGTGGTGCGCCGCTTGATCAAGCAATCGCCGGGGCAGCCGGGGGCGGCCATTGTGCTGGCCGGACAGGCCGTGGTTGATGCCATGCCCGGCGGCGTTGACCAGGCGACCAGCCGTTTTGTGCAGACGGCGCTGGCGAAAACCCTGACCAGTGACCAGCGAGTAAAGGCCGTGCTGCGCGGGCAGGCGGGCGACACGCTGGCCCAGCTAGGCGCCCCCCGCCCGGAAGTAACCACGGTAGACGGGATGCAGTTCTGTGCCATACCGGCCGGACCGTTTATCATGGGCAGCGGCGATGACGATGACCTGGCAATGGAGGATGAAAAGCCGCAGCATCAGTTTGACATCGCGCACGGCTATTGGCTGGCCCGCTATCCGGTTACGGTGGCCCAGTGGCAGGAATTTGTGCAGGCCAGCGGCCACGAACCAACAAACGAAAATAGCTTGCGGGACCCATTCAATCGGCCGGTGCGCTATGTGACATGGTATGAAGCGGTTGCCTTTTGCGGGTGGCTGACGGAACGGTGGCAAAAAGCGAAGGTTCTGCCGGACGGCTGGCAGGTGCGCTTGCCGAGTGAAGCGGAGTGGGAAAAGGCGGCCCGCGGCGGCCTGGAAATACCGTCGCAGCCGACTATCGGGCCGCTGGGCGAGGTCAACCCGGCAAGCATTACTGTGCAACCCCGGCTGAGAGCCAACAGCCAGCCCCAGCGCCGCTATCCGTGGGGTAATACGGTCGAGGCCAACCTGACAAATTACGCGGAGACCGGCCTCGGCACGACCAGCGCCGTCGGCTGCTTTCCGGGTGGGAGCACCCCGTACGGGGTGGAAGGGATGAGCGGCAACGTGTGGGAGTGGTGCGCCACGGTCTGGCAAGAGGATTACCAAAATTACCAAAATGATAATGATCCTAAAAGAACGGGTGTTCCCCGCGTGCTGCGGGGCGGCGCGTTCAGCTATGATGGAAGGGACGCCCGCTGTGCGGTCCGCGTCAGGGGCAGTCCAGACAACTGGGGCGGCAACCTCGGCTTTCGGGTCTGTGTGTCGCCCCTATTTACCTCTGGCCTCTGAACCCTCTGGCCTCTGTTCCTCTGAATCCGTTAGAAGCACTGAGGCACTGATGGGAATGAAGGCACTGATGGGAATGAAGGCACTGATGGGTCGTGCCGCCGCGATTTGCTGTCTGAAGCACTGGTTCCGGTCAACCGTTGAGCAAGGTGATGACACTGTTGCCAAGGGTGTCGGCCCCGGTATGGGTAGCCAGCAAGCCAAGCGCATTCAGTCTAATCATTTCACTCAGCACCTCAGTGTTTCAACCATCCCGCCTCGTTCCGCCCGGTGCCGGGACGAGGCGGGGGCATCTTTGGGGGCGAACGTGAGGGGGAGCATCGCTGAGGTCGCGGAGAGGGCTGATAGCGCCAACCGTATCTCCGCCCATCCGCCTTGGGGATTTCTCCCGTTGGTCGAAATAACAGGCAGGGGTCGATTAGAGTTATCCGTTAACCGTGGTCATTGGGATTATCGATGGTTAAGCCTTCCGCCGATGCAGCGGAGAGAAGCCGATTGTCGGCGGCTAAGAGGGCGAGGACGGGTAAGCGTAGAAGTTGGTCATACGCGATCCGACCGCTCCTCGATGATTACGTCAGAGAGGGGGCCACCGGTCGCGAAACGTTCGGCCAGGTGCTGCTGTCGTTCGGGGGAAAGCGAGGGTGCGGGTAATGGTGGTTTGTCAGCCTGGGCGTGGCTCAACCCGACGGCAATCAAGGCTTGTTCAACCTGCTGTCGGTGGCTTCGCTGGTCAGACTGCCGCTGCTGCAATTCGGCCAGCCCCAGCTTTAGGGCTTCACGCAACTGGTCGGGGCTAAGCGACTGCCCTGCCAGCCAATCGACCGGAATCGTAACCTCAATGGTTTCCATACCGTCATCACCTCAGTTTAGGAAAGGGTAGAAACAGTATACCATCTCAGACCGGGGCGGTCAACGCCCCTCAGCAGCCCCAACAGCCAACGTCGTCCGGCAGCCAGACGGAAGCCACGCTGCCGCCAGGTGTCGTAGGAGTTGAAGCACTGAGGCACTGATGAGGATGAAGTCACTGAGGGTCGAGCCGCCGGGAGTTGCTGTCCAAAGCCCAGATTTGGGTTACCTGTCGAGTATGGGGATGACACTGTTGGCAGCGGGGTCGTCGCCGGCTACTGGTAGCCATCTTGCCAAACACGTTCAGTGTCATCATTCTTTTCAGTGTGTCAGTGCTTCTAACGGTTGAAACACTGAGGCACTGATGGGAATGAGGGCACTGAGGGTCGTGCCGTCGAGATTTGCTGTCCAAAGCCCAAGTTCGGGTTAACGGCCGGGTATGGGGATGACACGGTTGCCAGCGGGGTCGTCGCCGACTACTGGTAGCCATCTTGCCAAACACGTTCAGTGTCATCATTCTTTTCAGTGGGTCAGTGCTTCTAACGGTTGGGACTCTGCCACTCAAGGCGCAGGCCAAGAGTTTGCTGCCGGGTCAGTAGAGTATTCAAGGCAAAGGTGGTACAATTATAGCGTCCTGGCCATAAAACCACGTGCTTTCCGTGGCTCCATTCGATTCCAATACCTGAGGCTCCACATACCGGAGGAACAATGACCAATCCACACGTCAAGCCCAACTACCTACATTCAGACATCACGGCTCGCATTATCGCCGCAGCCCAGGAGGTTCATCGCCAACTGGGGCCGGGCTTCGAGGAAGTTATCTATCAGCGTGCCCTGGCCCGCGAGCTACCGGCCCACAACTTGGACTTTAGCCGCGAGGTCTGGATCGACGTGCATTACAAGGGTGAACCGGTCGGCAAGAAGCGGGTCGATTTCATCATCGATGCGGTGATGGTGGAGATTAAGGCCAAGGCGGAGTTGCAGCCGGTCGACCACGTGCAGACGCTGTCGTATCTGAAGGCCAGTGGGTATAAGGTCGGCCTTCTAGTTAACTTCGGCGGGGCGAAGTTGGTGGTTAAGCGGCTGGTTAACTGAGAGGAACACTGAAGCACTGAGGGAGATGAGGGCACTGAGGGCTGCTCCATCGGGTATTGCCACCCAAAGCGTAGGTTCTGGTCAATCACGGCTCATCAGAATGGCTGTGCTGCCAGGCCTACCGTCGTCGGCTACCGGCAGTCAGCAAGCCAATCGCATTCAGTATAATCAGTCAATTCAGCACCTCAGTGTTTCTATCCTCTGAACCACTGAAGCACTGAGGGAGATGAAGGCACTGATGGCTACTCCATCGGGCATCGTCGGCAAAGCGCAGGTTCTGGTCAACCACGGCTCATCATAAAGGCTGCGCTACCAAGCCTATCGTCGTCGGCTACCGATAGCCGGCAAGCCAAGCACCTTCAGTATAATCAGCCAATTCAGTGCCTCAGTGCTTCAATCCTCTGAACCACTGAATCACTGACGGAGATGAGGGCACTGAGGGCTACTCCATCGAGCGTCACCGCCCAAACCGCACGTTCTGGTCAACCACGGCGCATCATAATGACTGCGCTGCCAAGCCTACCGTCGTCGGCTACCGACAGCCAGCAAGCCAAACACCCTCAGTGTAATCCCCCAATTCAGTGCCTCAGTGTTTCACCCATCCCCCCGCCCCGTCAGCAAACTCAACAACCAGCGTCGGCCCGCAGCCATATCAAAGCCGCGCCGCCGCCAGGTGCCGACGATGCCGTAGGGCACGAAGAGAACCATGGCCACGTAGACCACGCCCAGCATGAAGCGGGCGCTCTCGCCCAACCAGCGGTCGAGGAAGAAGGTCAGCAGCCGAAAGACGGCAGCGCCGATGGGTGCGCCGGTTAGGGTACCCAGACCGCCGATGAGGTTCATCAGCAGGACATCGACCATAGCGTTGAGGCTGGCGATGTTGGGGCTGATGACCGGCTGGTAGAGGGCGTGCAGGCTGCCGGCCAGGTTGGCGGTGATGGCGGCTATGACCAGCACGACCAGCTTGAAGGTGAAGGTGTTGTAGCCCAGCATCCTGGCCCGCTCCTCATTCTCGCGGATGGCGACGCAGACCCGGCCGGTGGGCGAATCGACAAAGCGGCGGTAGAAAAGATAGACGGCGAAGGTAAAGCAGAGGGTGACCAGATAGAAGGTCAGCCGCTGGGAGGTGGGGTTGAGGAAATCGGGCGCGGGTACGCCTTGCAGGCCCACATCCGCGCCGGTGTATTGGCCCAACTCGCGCGACTGCACGGCGATATAAAAGACCTCGGCCAGCCCTAGCGTAACCAGGGCAAAGGTGATGCCCTTGACGCGGGGCAGCACCACGCTAAAGAGCAGCGCCTGCAGCACCGCCGAGACCAGCACCAGCCCCAGCGTAGCCCCCAGCGACCAGCCAAAACTCTTGAGCAGCACCCCAGTCAGGTAGGCCCCGGCGGCAAAAAAGAGGGCGTGACCAAAGGAGAGCAGGCCGGTGACGCCCAGCAGCAAATCGTAGCTGAGGGCGAAGACGCCCAAGA
>JAGRBZ010000394.1 GCA_020433805.1 Anaerolineae bacterium | reverse complement strand
TCCACAGATTTACACAGATAGTCACTGATATTTATCACACTTTTGATAGTATCTGTGAGAATCTGTGTCCATCTGTGGACCCTTTAGGGCTTTTAAAGCAGTTTTTTAGACATGGGCATTGTTTCAGTGAATAAAGCGTTATTGGCCCGCCTGCACCGAATTAAAGTTAAGTGCCGGTTAACCCTAAAGTGACGGCATTCTTTCGTTTACCCATCGAAAGGCGGGCATTTTGTCATAGGTTACCGAAGCAAGTATTTCTTCTACGGTCTCTCGAGGTTCATCATCATCATCGTCGTCATCATCATACGACCGTGCAGAAAGCCATAGATGAGCAAAGAGCAGCGACTCACTCCCAAACCCAACTTTAAGACCAGAGAAGACGATATCTCTTTGCTCTTCCATGAGATCGCTTACGATAGAGGGCAGTAATTCTTGTACGGTTTCAGCATCTAGCGCTTCGTCAATGCGATACTGGTTGTCTGCTAATTGACCTAACCGAAAAGGACTTAGGTACAGTCCCTCCCCCTCCAAAATATCTAACCAGTAAGAAACGTCCAGATCAGCAGGCTCATCAAAAGCCATTTGAAAAAACTCACGATACATCACGCCTAGAATGAAAAAACGAAGCAATACGATATGTTTTTGTAGATCATCTTTATAGGAAGTAAAGCCTTGTTCCTCTAGTTTCTGCCAGGCCGTCTCTGCCCACTTTAACTCGGAGGTTCCTGTCCAAATAAAAAAAATTTCCTCTCCTAGTTCTAATAAATCCGCCCAAGTTATTTTCATTTATTATCTCCAACAGTTTAATAAAATTATTATTCCATAAACTGAAGCTTTTATCAATATCGGGGGGGGTGGGATTGGGAGTAGGAATCAGGGGGTAATAACAATAGAGTCATGCTCCATTTTGTGTAGTCTCGGCATTTTGGTACTGGGTCCGCAAGATGGGATAGATCGGAAGGCTACAGACCAGGAATGTCCGAATCCTCTCTGTATATTTGAGCGTCCTCGTTGTTGATGAACAGTAAAATTGAGTCAGGTGTTATTATTGCGAGCGAGGGAAGGCGTAAATATAGCCTTCTGCTCTTTTTCTGCAGGTTTATGAACTTAACACGGCCCGAACGTTCGGCAACGCCATAAATGAAACCCGTAGTTCTGCATTATCCACATTGCCAGCCATGTATTCAACAATTTCCTGGGATTGTTGGCGCAAAGCCTGGGCCTTGGCGGGATCGGCTTCAAGCCGGCTAAGGCTAAATAATATAGGCCACAGACTGGGCCGGAACCGATAGCTTCAGCTTCGGTTAGATTGTTTTGCCATAGCAGCAGTTGCGCCAATATCCCCAAAACGTAAACGCGAAAGGGCGGCACCTGGGTGTCGGCAATGGTCATATACTTATTCAACCCAATATGTTCACATATGTGGTTGCGGCCTTGTGAACCAATCGCACGCTTCTGCTTTAAAGATGTTCATGAAGCCTACCTAGCCTCAGTTATGTGGCTCATCGGGAACACGCTACTGCTTGCGGGTGCCCGATACTCCAAACCCCGGCTTCTATACGCTGGAAGTGCGGGCCAAATACGGTAAAAGTGATCTGCCCACCGGCAAGTTGGATAAGGTACTTAATGTTGCTTAATCCCGGTTGCTCACGGTAAGCCAACCAAAAAGCCTCAGGCGTCATTGCCTGGGGTTTTTCGTTTTATGATAACCGTTTAGCCGCAAATTAGGCTGAGGTAAAGTAAGATAAATTGTCCGCAGTTGCCGGATCGCTAGCCGGCCATCTCTACCGTTTGGGTCAGAACCTCAAAGGTAGGTGGGTTCTCCAAATGTTTCTTCACCGCACACTGATCAGCGGCGCGGATGAGGGCTTTGTGGTATTTTTCCGGGAAATCGGGCGGCACCTGAATTTCCAGGGTTACTTTATCAACCATATGGGTAGCCGGGTCGCTTTGTAGGCGCTGCACAATGCGCACACCATCGGTGGAGATACCTCGCTTCGTGCAGAAGCTGGCCACGTAGATACCGGCGCAAGTGCCAATCGAGGCTAAAAACAAGGCGAAGGGCGCTGGGGCAGATCCTTGGCCCATGGGCGGCGCTTGATCGGTAGCCACGGTGAAAGGGCCAAAATGGGCGTCAACCCGCGCCCCACCGGGGAAGTCGATTATCATTTCCATAGTAACTGTCTCCTGGTAAAGAATGTGTTTGTGCAGTTTTTCACTGCTCTTATATATTTAGATGCAATTCAGGAGAAAAAGGTTACAACGGATTTGGCTATACTTCAGGACGGCAGCAACCCGGCAGCTTCCTCGTGCAGCCAGCGGACGGAGTCGCCGGTGGGCGGGGCGGGGAAGAGGTAATAGATTTCCATGTGGCCGGAGCTATAGCAGGCTTCGGCCCATTCCGTGCCACAGGTGCGACAGCGATAAAGCCGCATCCACTTCTCGTCGGACTGGGTGATCAGATCGGCGTTGGCGAGGATCACGTCCTTATCCTGCACGCCGTACACCGCCTCGCGTACGGTGGCGAAGCTGTTTTGAAGCGCTTTCTGACAAATACAGCGGCTATCTTATGTCATCAATTTTCCTGATCACATTCCGCAGTATTGTTTTTGAAACCTGTTGAAACAAACGCCCTCTTTCAGAGCGTGAAAGTACAAGGTTGCCTTGGGTAAGTTCTTTTTCAAAAGCCTGCTGCAACATGGTAACTATCTGGTTATCGACCTGCTTCTGTTGCATGCGTTGCGTCATCTGTTTCAGGATATCATCGTAAGAGCCTGGGTTTTGATAAAAGTTTGGTGGATTATCCATGAATTTCTCCTTTGATCTTTATACTCGCTTCCTTAAAAGCTTTGCAGCTCCCTAAATAAATATTGCAATATAATACCATTGGTTGTGGTACTACTGCCACTGGTGAATTTGCCGACAATCGAATGAGATGAGTATAATAGGTATTGATATTGCTGTTTTATCAGAAGTATACCGTAAAGGGCATACTCTTTTAAGAAGAACTATTAGGCTTACGGCAGCACATACCGCCGTTTGTTTGTAGAGGATCACGGTTATGTTTAGGCGAGTTAGCATCCGAGTCGTTTTACTTGTGGGTGATCTCGTTATCGTGGCGCTCGCGCTGCTCATTTCCAGTTGGCTACGGCCGCAGTTAAGCTTTGGCCGCCCCCTGCCCATCGAAAATGTGTGGTTAGGTTGGCCTATCTACCTGATGACATTTGTTGTCTGGGGTAGTGTGTTCCTCTTGATGGATGTTTATAACCTGCAGAAAAATCTGCAGATTGTTGATGAGCTGCAACGGGTCATTGCCGCCCACTTGGCAGCTTCCCTCGCTATTGCCGGCTTTCTCTACTTTAGTTATCGTGATACCTCACGCCTTCAGGTTGTTATATTTGCCTTAACCGCTCTGCTCTTGATGGTGGCCTACCGGCTGCTATTTCGCCTCTTTTTGCGATCCTTTGGTGATAAACGGTATGGTACGCGACGCGTCGTGGTGGTTGGAGCAGGAAAAATTGGGCATAATGTGGCTGAGATGGTTATCAAGAATCGCTGGACCGGTCTCCGGCTCATTGGAGTTATTGATGACAACCCAAACGCTACCGCCTTCGGTTATCCTAATCTAGGAGCTATTCAGCAAACCGTGGAGATCGTTCAAAACCACGACATCAATGAAGTTATCTTTGCTTTGCCGCGTCACGCTCATATCAAGTTGGCCAATGTTGTGGTTGGTTTACAGCACCTCAAAGTCAACGTGCGTGTTGTACCCGATTTCTTCGATTTAGTCTTTCTGCGTTCGGCGGTGGAGGATTTGGGCGATATTCATATGGTCACCTTGCGCGAGCCGGCGCTCGACCCGCTCCAGCGGGCCATAAAACGCGGGTTTGATCTGGTCGTTGGCTCGTTTGGGTTCATCTTTTCCTTACCGTTTATGGGCTTGATTGCCATTGCCATTAAACTCGACTCATCGGGGCCCATTATTTTTAGCCAACTGCGCGTCGGCGAAAACGGGCGATTATTTCGCATCCTGAAATTCCGCAGCATGGTGCACGATCCTGATGTTATCGACGATGAAATTTCGTACAAAATCATCGACGGACAACCGCTCCATAAATTTTATGATGATCCGCGTGTCACCAAATTTGGCCGGTTTTTGCGCAAAACCAGCCTCGATGAACTGCCCCAATTTATCAACATTCTCAAAGGCGATATGAGTCTGGTTGGCCCTCGGCCCGAACTGCCCTGGCTAGTTGATAAATACGAACCCTGGCAGCGTAAACGTTTCGAAGTTCCTCAGGGGCTAACCGGTTGGTGGCAAGTCAACGGCCGGGCCGATAAACCCATGCACCTCAACACCGCTGACGATCTCTATTATATCAAAAACTATTCGATCTGGCTCGACATTCAAATTTTGTGGCGTACCGTTCGCGCCGTCATCGAGCGGCGAGGCAGTTACTAGTACTACAACGAGATTTTGACATAAGCCTGGGAAAGAAACCAGGTTTTTCGGTCAATTCGATCAATTTCGGGCCGAAAAAGGCTCACTCAAGCGCATATTTCCATTGCTAAAGTCAAAAACCTGGCTTCTCAGACCGAAGTCTCGTAGTAATACGAGTCGATCAGGCGTAAAGAAGATGGGGCAATTCTTCGGTCAATCTCCTAATCTCCAATCTCTTATCTCCGTAGAGTAAAACGCAGCCCTTAAACAAACATCACTTGTAAACATTCAAATCACTGGTTACAATAAAGTTATTATGACTACGTTCCAAAAACCATTCTTAAAAAATTGCTTTATTCTGTTCGTTCTTCTGGTCTCGATCACCGGCTGTTTTGAAACGCAGCCACCTTTTCAACAGGATATCGAGGTCAAAGCCGTCGATTCGGGCCGCTCTATCGCCAACGCAACTGTGCGCGCCGAAATCGGCACCCAAGACGTCTATGAAGCCACAACCGATGCAAACGGTGTCGCCCATTTAACTATTGATGCCAAACACATTGATGGTTGGGCCAAAGTGATTGTTGAGGCCGATAACTATCAGCGTGACTCCGTTTTGGTCAAACTGGCGGAAGAAGCGCCCCCTTCCGTAGTTGGCTTACAGCCGGAAGGCGATGCTTCCGGCGGAGCATTCGGGCCGGAGCCACCTGCATCGGAAGCGACCGATGAAGCTGAAGCGGGCGCAAGCGCTACGGGTGACGACGACCCGGCTTCAACTGCAGCCACCGGCCCGCTGGCCGAACTCCCCGCCGCAGAACGGGCCGACTATTATGACGCCAAACCGGAGATAACCATCGATCCCGAGCAGACCTATCGCGCTACGATTCAAACCAGCAAAGGCGATATCGTTGTTTCGCTCAATGCCGCCGAAGCGCCTGAGCACGTCAATAACTTTATCTTCCTCAGCAACCAGGGCTTTTATGACGGTTTGACGTTCCATCGTGTCGAACCCGGCTTTGTCATCCAAGGTGGCGATCCACTTGGCACGGGTAATGGCGGCCCCGGTTACACCGTTCCCGGCGAGTTCAACCTCAAGCACGGTGAGGGAGCGCTGGCTATGGCCCGCCTGCCGGATGAGGTCAATCCCGATCGTGAATCGAGCGGCAGCCAATTTTACATCACCCTCGCTCCCACCGAGTTCCTCGACGGCCAATACAGCGTCTTCGGCCAGGTCGAAGAAGGTATGGACGTTGTCCGCTCCATCGAGATTGGTGATGTCATTGAGCGGGTTGTGGTTGAGCCTTAATAACCTGCTAAGAAAAACGTCGTAGGCCGGGGGCTTGGGGTAGCTTCTCCCAACTTCCCCCTTTTTCTTACGGAAAGAACGATGCACAGCATCGTGGTATGCTGAGTTCGGAAAGTGATGCAACTCATGTCATTTCGCAGCGCAGCGGAGAAATCCCTGTGACGATACAATAAAAAGTAGCCAAGCTGGGAAAATTTGAAGCAACAACGCGCATTTTTCCCTTGCGAATACTTTATGTATTGTGATGACTGAGGGGTTTTTCTGCCTCCGGCTCCGAAATGACATAGACGACTTTCATTATCATTACATGGGTAGGTACATTTGTAGGAGACAAGCTATGGACAACCAAGATATAAACCTACTACTGGAAAATCACTCTCTGAAATTTGAATTTACCATCCGCAATCTTGATCTATCACAGGTGTTTTTTCCTATACCCGATAATCTAGAGCGGGAAAATAAAATTCTACGCGACTTGCTCGATTGGGTGCAAAGATATTCTGAATGTGCTGATCGCACTACAATGGAAAGTGAGGGCTATGCTTTTCCACCCATCAACCCCGGCATTTCCCCTGAGAATGATTGGTATCGGTTTGAGCAATGGATGCAAGGCAAACCCATCCGACAAAAACTGAAGGAGCAACTTGCTCCCCATTACACGTCGAAAAGCCCTGAACATCTGACCGATGAAGAAATCATCGCGGAATTACAAACCTTATCTATGTATTTAACCAAGATTGGTGTGGCGCTTGATGTGCTGGATGATGTACCCGATCGCTTGGTTTATGATTATCTTCTTGAAGTGCTTGAGGATGAATTTGATATTGTTACAGAGGGCTTTTGGCATCTTGGAGGCTGTACAGGCTATTGTCCGGGGTGCTTTCAGCGGCCGTGGTGTGAGACCGGGTGCCAGTCCTGCTGGCTTGAGGATGAGGAAGCCGGAAAAATGCACCTGATCGACTCAGTTAAAAATTATGTCTCTGCTATCCCCATATCATTATCTATTTTACAGAAGTTTCAAGCTGAGGCAGACAGAGAGTTTAAAGAATTCAAACAAAACCAAGGCGAGCAAGACATCTTTATCGATCCCTTACCGTTTGATTTTGATGATGAGGATGAAATTCCTTTCTAAAGACAAATGTGAATTTAAACCTCTATGCTTAAACATATGATTCTGTCCCTCATCCTTTGTCTTTTCCCCGCTCTCATTGCCTGCCAAACCCAAACACCGCCCCAAGATACCGAACCACCACAACCTCAAAGTGGCCGCCTGGCCTACGTTGGTGGCGACGGCAACATCTACGTTACCAACGCCGACCGCAGCCAGGTCATCGCCGTGACCGATGATGCGACTGTGCCGCCCGAAGATGAGGGCTTCTCCTACCACCGCGTGGCCTGGTCGCCGGATGGGCAGTTGGCCTTTGCCGGCGTCGAACGAACCGGCAATCAGGCTAACAGCATGCTCTACGTAGCCGAGTCGCCCGATGCCCCGGCGCAGGTTGTAGCTGAGAACAACGAGCACTTCTTCATTTATATGCATTGGTCACCCCTTCCTTGCCCGGAGCGCCCACAGTGTCATCAACTGGCCTACCTTATCGAAAAAGAGGCTGAGCAAATTGGCTTACATTTAGTCGAGATGGACTCAGAGGGCGTTGACGATCGGCTTCTGGGGCAGGGACGCCCCTTTTACTTCGGCTGGCTGCCCGATGGCCGGCAGATGGTCTGGCACACCGGCGGATCGAGTCGTTTCAATCCTGAGGCCCAATTGGCATTGTATGACATCGAGCGCGATGCCATCGAACCGCTGCCCCACCTGCCCGCTTCATTTCTGGCACCCGCCGGTTCGCCTCAAGGCAGTTCATGGCTGGCCGCCATCGCGGATGAAGATGACGACGCCCTGCAAGGTTTTGGTATCGAGCCTCAGTTATCTGTAGTGCGGATGACGGCCGGACATCAAACCGCTTTCATCTGGTCACCTAATGGTCAATATGTTGCTTTTGCTTCGGTGAGAAATCTGACTGATCCCTTTTATGGCCCCATTCATATTTTCGATGTCGAAACCGGTGAAGCCCGGCAGTTGACCGGCAACACCTTTCGCGTCAACGGCTTCTTCTGGTCGCCGGATGGGCAAAAGCTGGCCTACCTGCACAAAGTTGCGTATGAGGAACCCTGGCTGCAATGGCGCGTTGTCGATATGGTCAGCGGCGATGAGCGCGGCTACAACGTTTTCAATCCCTCGTTTCA
>JAGRBZ010000393.1 GCA_020433805.1 Anaerolineae bacterium | reverse complement strand
AACTGCGCTTCAGACTGATCAACCGCGAGTATGTCTAGCCCATCCACCCCGGCGGCCAGGATAGCGGCTGTCGTGAGGCCGGTGCCGCAGGCCAGATCAACGACCTTCATACCAGGTTCCAACTCAGCCAGCTCTACCAGTCGCCGACTCGTTTCCAGATAGAGCGGGTGACGGGTGGCGTAGCGATGATACGGCCCGGCATTGGCCGGATTATGCCAACTTTTTTTCATCGAGTCTACGGCGCGGCTGAAGAGGTGGACGGTCCGTGCGTGCGGCTCGTTTGTTGAAGCTTGTGTCATATGACTTTCTTTATGCATCCGATAAAAAGGGAGCGACTGTTTGAGATTTGTAACGCTCTACAAATTCATCGTGCACTCTTTCTGCAAACTTCAGATTGCTATTAACACCGGGATGGGTGTTATCCCTGGCCAGATCAATTTCATCTATGGTAAAACCAAGGTATTTGGTGGTGTCCAAATGATGTTCCATTCCATTGGAAAAGTGACGCGGATCTATTCCTGAAAACAGCCATTTCACTTTATATTGGCTTAAGAGTAACTCAATCAACTTGTAGTTTTTTAGGAAATTAACCTCGTTGTCATACTTGCTACTCAGTTGTTCAAAACTTTTTTGGATAGCTTTTAGGTATTGCGGAGCTTTAGTCAACTGACTATTGGGAATGATCCACGTTCGTTCACCATACAGATTAAAATATTCACGTCGAGCAAAGTTGGTGAATAATATAATCACGATATCAGGCCTTAGGATCGGAACAGAGCACATTAACACTCTACTCATATAATCATTGCTCTGAGCACTAAAGCCCATATTCCAATTAACCGTGCTTTTGTTGAATGTATCCGCTATTTTTCGAGAAAAGCTATATGACCACGTTTTCTCATAGGGTAGTCCCGTTCCAAAAGTCCAACTACATCCAATAGTAATGATTCGGATATCAGCATCACTATCAAACTCAGGGCACCGGTAACCATACCTATTGAATTTATAAATAACATCATCGGGGCCTAGCTGGGGGTGCATCTGTTTTTTCCAGTTCTCCAGCGAGTCCATACCGAACCATTTCAACTCACGCCCTGCCCATTTCGTTTTTGGAATATTATCAAAAGGCATATGTTTTTCTATTATTGATTGCTTCATAATGCTAGCCCTTATCGATAGACGTGGTGCACAATATCCGATGGTCTCACCAAAGTGGATAGATATTTGGATCGTCTTCTTTATTCTTCCGTATTTCCTTACGCAACTTGATATTAAAATAAATGCTTCTAAGCACGCCTACGATATATTCTCGTATTTCAACCACGAACTTCATCATCGCATCCTCCAAGCAGTTCTTTGCTTACCCCACCCGGCCTACGGCGTTTTCTATAGCCGGTTAGCTGCCCATAAACGCCCTCTGTAAAAGCTTGCTTGAAGCCGGGAGCAATGGCGGGGATGGGAACCAAATACCCACCCCTCTGCGCCACCCACTGCTCTTCTCAACTTCTAATCCACACACAACTGACAAGAAGGTTTCGTAGCCCCGACGTTTTTATCCGGCCTCTCGAATACGTCAAACTTTACATCCCCCAACTTTAAGTAGCCGCCCGCAACATTTTCCAACTGCTCGTCAGACAACTCAGCCTCAGAGTCGGTGCTACTCATGCCCTCCAAAGCGCGATTGGCTTCATCGGCGCTAAGGTCGCCCAGATCAAAGCCCCGGGCGCTGGCCAGAGTCTTGATCTCTTGAAAGTTTTCACTGGCCTGTAGCTCTTTCATCAACTGCGCATCTGCCGAAGCCGCTTCCAACAACTTTACTAAATTCTCCTTTGACATAGTTGCCTCCATTTGGGTAATAAAATTTATTAAAGAGCCTGAGCCATCATCGGTTGGTCCTGTTCAAGCGCCGGACCGGTGATGATTTTTCTAGCTCGATTTACCTGATCGACTAAGGGGTTGATGCTCTCGGGAAAATTCGAGTCGTGTTCCAGAATGCAGGCTCGAACCTTGATCTTAGCGGCCAATTGTTCCAAAAGCCCCCAGCTTTCTTCCTGCACCGGTTCAGAGTGGCCGTCGATGAGTACATCATCTCGCCAAAAGCCGCCGGCCACGTGTACTTGGACTACGTTGTCAAGCGGCATCTCTTCCAAAAATGCAATCGGGTCATAACCATGATTGGTCGAGTTGATAAAGACATTGGTGATATCGAGCAGTACCCCACAGCCGGTGGCAGCCACCAGGCGATTAAAGAATTCGGTTTGGGGCATCTCGGCCTGGGGAATGTCAAAGGCGTAGGTTACATTTTCCAGGATGAGCGGTTTGCCCAGATAATTCTGCACCTGCGCCACCCGGTTAATGGTGTTTTCCAGTACCGGTTCGGTAAACCAGAGCGGCGAGAGATGGCCGATGTTGATGCCTGGGGCTTGGGTCATGCAAAGATGCTCGCTGTAGTAGGGCGACCGGGTCAGGTCGCTGATGTGTTTGATGGCCCGCAGGTAATCTCGGCTCAACGGGCCTGCGGAACCAATCGACAAACCAATCCCGTGGGGGATAACCTGAAAGATGTCACTCGCTTCTTCCAGTTCCCGCATATAGCGCGGGTCGCCCTCGGCGTATTGGTCGGTGATAATCTCCACAAAATCGATAGAGTCGCGAGCGTCAAAAATCGCCTGTTTCATACTGCGTCGAAAACCCATGCCGCTGCCTAAATAAGGGATAGCGGCTACGGCGTTATTGCTTTGAGTCATAAGAAAACTCCTTATCTCTTCATACTTAAGAATGCATCCTAGGTTTGAGGGTGGTTCCTTCTGTTACGCACACTTTCCGAGTGAGCGGTAGCCCGGCGATGCCGTAAGAAGGCCTGAAGCAACTGACACTGCCGGCATAGCTCACAGCCCTCTTCTTTATTTCTTTCCACCGGGGTAATTTCATGAACCTCAAAAAAGAGGCCGGCTGGGGACTGGTTTGTGTCTTTCATAGGTTCACATCCTAATCACATTCATAGACCGGAACTGGTTGATGATGTCGATCACATCCTGGCGAGCGTCTTTGGTCCGAAAAATATGTTCAAGGACAGATACAATCTTCAAGACCGAGCGTTGACCACTACATAAATCGAGCAGCTTTTTTGAGGCAAAATTAATCTGAAAGATCTTTGGTTCGAAGGTGTCGCTAACACGTTGGAAGATGATGTAATATTCGCCCGGTTCCAGATCGTTTGGTACGCGCTCTGCCGCCAAGGCGTCTTCAATGGCGGTGATGTCGTAGGTGAAAGTTTCGATAAGGGTGTTTGAGTCAAGGCGAGGTCGAGCCAGCAGAATGTCAAAGAGATCGTCCGGCTGGTCATCATTAGCTTCCGGCACGTTAGAGTCTGGCTTTGTGACGGGCGATAACGAGACCGTGTTGACCAGGCGCTCATATTTGGCAACATCGCTGGCATAGGTTGGTAGCTCCTCCGCCGTGGCTAAAGTTTCCTCCATAAAGCGGCCAAATTGTAATATATCTTCCCGGTAGGGTAGGTTGGGTCTGGTCGGGAAGAGCTGATAGTAGCGGTCGTAGTAGCGCCGTATTTCGGCCGGGTCAAGTTTGTAAAGGAGCGGGTAAGACCCCCGAAACTTGCCTTCTCGCTTACGCTTGAGCGAGCCGGCAAAAAAGTTGACGGTTTTCGAGTCGAGTCCGTCTAGGGCGTTTCTTTCGGTCTCTGTTAGCCGGTAGCCTTCGCAGGCAGCGGCTTGATCGAGGAAAAACAGCTTGCGGAACGGATCATCTACATACAAGCGGGCCAGACAGGCTTGCATTTCGGCAATACTCATTGAAAACTTCCTCCCTAATAACTAATTCAACAGAAAATGATAATCCCGTCGCGATACAACTGCTGTAAGGCCGCCAAGAGATTGGTCCGCAAACCGGCCAACTCCTGGTCGGTTCTTAACCCTAATCTCCGGGCCAACATTTCGCAGATAACGTTCGTGGCGCGGGTGCCATTGCACAGGTCTAGCAGCTCCATGGCGGTTCGGTTTACTTTGATTTCGCGGCTGATCAGATTTGGCGTTTTGTGAAACAGAACAAGGGTTGGTTGTTTCTCAAGCGATGCGACCAACTCTGTTACAGCCTGACCGGAAATGTTTCCTTGGTCGTTTTCCAAAGGCTGCGTGAAAAAAGAGATCACATCATAGTCAAGCTTCTCCAGGTGAGTCCGGCAGCTTTTGAGCGGCTTCAGGTCATGAATTGCCTCCCAGGTAAGCTGCCGCTGGTACAACTGATTGACACCGGCAAAGGGCCGCCCGCCACCGACGCCATTATCGAAAGAAACGCTTAACCAGGCACGCTGATGGCGCAAAATGCTTTCGAAGGCAGGGGCGTCGGAATAAAGCTGTTGGGCAGCCCACCGACTCTCCAAAAACCGGCAGAAGTCGTAGGCCAGCTCAAAATAGTTGGATGACAAGCAAGCGTGCTGGGCCTCAAACCGAGCCAGTAACGTCTCAAACTGCTTGGGAATCAGAAACCTCAACCAAGGCATGACTTGGTGAATGGCCTGGCCGGCCGGCGAGGCACTGCCGCTCACGGCTTCCTCATTGACCTTAGCCTTAAATTCGGCTTCATCCAGTTCGGCAAAAGATTGATAGGATGAGGGTTGGCCGGCCAACCGTTGAAAAAGTGCTTCCATCTGCCGCGCGTATTCAGGAAAGTCTTCTATCTGCTCTGAAATCAGGTGGCCTTTGTTTCCGATTCGCCCGGCTCGATCAGGATTTTGGATGACACACCTCAATGCTTCAGCCAAGTCTTGATGATCCTTGGGATCGGATACCACGAGCAGATTCTCCTGATCGATTAGCTCGTCTTGGTAAAACTGTTTATCAGCAATTTCCTTCGACAAGATCAGGCAGGTACCACAGGCCAAGATTTCACGCGGAATTGTTGGTGTATGGATGGCGATGGGGAAATCTCGCTCAAGAAAGCAAACCGCTGTGCATGCTCGAATAAAGCGCGGCACCTGCCAATGGGGCTGAAAAGGCAGCAGCCAGGTGCGGTCCGCCAGGTCATGTTCCTCAATGGCGGCTTTGAATTGCTCGAATTCTCTCCCATCGGTCATAGCCAGGAAGTTGAAATCCAACCCTTCATCTTTTAGGCAGGCCAAAGCGCTAACCAGATCAAAAGAGCCTTTAAACTGGCCTACTTTACCGTAAATTCCAAGCGTCGGTTTGGTAAGGTCCGGAATTGAGTCGTGGTCGTTAAGCTGAAAGCCGCCCCAGGCTGCCAGCGTCTTCTGATCCAGGGGAGGCGCATCCGGGTTGAAAACCATGGTCGGGACGCTAAAGACGGCAGGCGAATAAATGCGCTCAGGGGCAACGCCCATCCCCACATATCGATCGGCAATTTTCTTGCCGCCGGCCAGAACTCCGCCGGCCGATTTTAGAATCTCTTTATAGCTGGTCCCCAAATCGGGCATTCGCATAAGGCGTTCCAGATCGCTCCCGGCATTCCGCACCACCAAGGGGCAGCCGGTCCAGGCGGCAGCCAGATGGCCGGCCACGGCATAGGGTTCGAAGTAATAGGCATAAATCAAGTCACACCCACATTGCCGAATTACTTGCGTGGCCAGCGAAGCTAACTTGGTAACAAACATGGGGCCGGTCGGAATGTGTTTCATTCTGGCATCACTGGTCCGCTCCGGCATGAAGAGTTTCACCCGCCCCCCTGAGGCAGCAAAGACCGGCTCCATCATCGCCTGGTCTTCTTGGCCCAGATGAAGACGATACTCCGCTTCAACCTCATCGGCGTTGGTTACGACATAGAGTTCATGGCCGCGTTCGGCCAGGCCATAAGCGGTCCAATAGTTATGCATACTCACCCCGCCCTGGATGGGGGGGTATTTTCCAATAAAACAGATCTTCATACGATTTAGCGCACCTCAACCTTAATAGTCGGTGTTACAGGCGCAGATGTAACCGCAGCCGGGCTTTGAGCTACCTTGGGATGAATTTCTTTTGATTTGCTCAATATTAAACATCTTGCCGCTGCCACCGCCGGCAACTAACTCTAATTCCTCGTCTGACAGTTCATCTGAAATGGTTCCGGCCAGCACATCAATGGTGCGGTTGGCCTCTTCTTCCGTCAGATCGCCTAAATCGAAGCCGTGAACTTGGGCAACGCTTTTGATTTCTTCGTAGTTTTTGTTGAGGAGTTGTTTTTTCAATGAGGCATTTGAAGCAGTCGTTTCCAAAAGTTTGATGAGGTTTTCTCGCGACATCTCTATTTTCTCCTTCGGCAAATGGTATGAGGTTTATAATTGTCTATGATCAACGCGAACACGGTATGGCTCTACGCTATGTCGCCATACTTTACTCTGGTTCAAACGAAATTGACTGTCTAGCCACGGATTTAGACAGACAGCACACAACAAGGTCAGCCCCTCTGCAGAGAAGGGTCGATCTGTGTACTAATAATGGTGTTTATTTTTTTGGGAATGAGACGGCTATTGCAGGCAGGACTTACGCGAGTCGTAGAACACTTTTGCACAATTGTTCCGAATTTTGGACAGACTCGTGGCGCAAATGGGTAATTTACGCTATAAAATCGGGCATTTACGTAAGTCTTGCTAGGGTAATAACAAAGAATGGCAATTGGGTTCACAGAGCAAAGAGGGCTACACATCCGTACCCGTCAATGAATGAACCAGTCAACAAATCAACGCGTCAACTTATTTTTACAAGGGGTAAGATCGATTGTAGAAGTTTATACTGGTGATAGTACCGGCGGGCTATTGATACCTTAACTTTACCACATAATCCGGGCGGATGCAGTCAAGTATTCCACACTGTGACTGTGGAATACGTCACACCTAAACTATCGGTCTCCGTCTACAGGAGACAACTTTGGCGTAAGGCTGCTTCATTATGGATAGCGATTCGAAACTTTTTATCAACTGAGATATATTTTTCTTTTTTAAAGATCACCATAACCTGGTTAACACTCTCACGCGAGGCACCAATGAGACCGGCAATATCACTCTGGGTTAAACGAATAGGAATAAGCGTCGCACCGTTGGCTGTTGGTTGACCATACTGCTCGGCCATCGCCAACAGTTGGCGGGCGACCCGGCCATAAATATCAAGCCCGGCCAGCGCCTTGATCTGTTCGTTCCCTAACCGCAGTCGACCACAGAGTATTTGGGCAAGTTTATAGGTAACCGCCGGCATCGTCTGCAAACATTTCCAAAAAGTGGCCTGATCCATCCACAAAAGCGTGGCTTTCTCCATGGTAACGACATTAGCCGAGCGACCTGCCCTATCGAGCAAGCTAATTTCACCGACGGTATCGCCCGGCCCCAGAATAGCCAAAATCACTTCCGTGCCATCCGTTTGCTGAACGTATGTTTTGAGCGTGCCTTTAACAATAATGTAAACAATCTCGCCCGGCTGTTCTGCCAGGGCAATATTACAGCCGGCCGGAAATTCTTGTATGCGTAAATGATCACCGAGCCATCGTAGTTGCTCGGCATTCAAATCTTGAAAGAGAGGGATGGTGCGCAGATCGTCTAGTTCAAGCATAATTTACCTTTTGTTATGAAAAATAACGCAGCCGCATGTTCAAAGCAGCCAATTTAGGTGATCCTTATCAGGACAAAACGAAACAAAAAGAAGTTACCGTACCCCAGAGGTCGCAAAGATTTCTCCATTATGATTCGCTTGATATTTTCGGTGGCTTAACGGTTTTTTTAGCCAAAATTAAGGGGATGAGAAGTTACGCAGTGAATAGAATTAGCCAAATACAGATAAACCACGGTGATTATCCAAACATGCTAATTTAGGGTCGTGACACGACGAAGTTTTTAAACTACGTAAGTCATTCTCAACAATGGGGCGCTAACTGTAGCAGATAAGAGGGCAGGTGTCAATATTGGCCGTTCACTTACAGCAATTCTCAGTATGACCTAAGATGGGTCCAGTTTTTGTTTTTTGGTCGAGAAAGCGCGTTCAATAGGCCGTCTA
>JAGRBZ010000392.1 GCA_020433805.1 Anaerolineae bacterium | reverse complement strand
CTTCGACCGGCGCGATATCGACCACCTGCGGCTGTCGCCCCTAACCGCCGCCGATATTGCCGCGTTGGCCGCCCATAGCTGGCCTCAGTTAGCCTCCGGTTATCGCGGCCACGTGGCCACGATGCTGGCCGAGGCCACCGGCGGCAATGCCCTGTTTGTCACCGCCGTGCTGCAAGAGTTGGCCGGCACCAGCCATCTCCCGGCCGAACTGCCGGTCCCGGCTACAGTCCAGGCGTTGATGCAGCGCCGGTTGCGCCGACTGCCGCCGGGCAGTCGCCAGGTATTAGAAACGCTGGCGGTGCTGGGCAGCCGCGCCAGCCTGACTCAACTCCAACAAATTAGCGCCCGTGCCGATGAAGAAACGGCTCATGCCTTGGAGTGGGCACTGCAAGCGGGGCTGATTACGGCCAACTCATCAGCCCTACCCGCTATGGTTCAGTTTCAGCACGATCTGGTGCGCGAGGCCGTCATCGCCACTCTATCGGCGGTGCGGCAGCAACGACTCCACCAGCGTATTGCCGAGTGGTTGGCAAACACGGCCCATCGCCGCGATGCCATTGCCCGGCAGGAGCAGGCCGGTCGTATCCTCTACCACGCCCAACGTAGCGAAGCGTTTGAATTGGTATTTCGCTGGGCACCGGACGCTGCCGCCCATGCTCGCCGGACCTTGGCCTATGGCGACGCTCTGCACGCCGTCGATACCATGCGCAACGCTTTTGCCCATTTGCAAGGCGCGCCCGATTTTGAACCGGGCCGGGCCGCCCCATATCTGTTTGATCAACTCATCTGGTGGTTGTCCCACTGCCGGGTACTAGACAAACCGCCGGAGGAGGAACAAGCTGTGCTGCAACAAGCGCAGGCCCTGTTAGGTCAATGCCACTCGCCGCTGCGGGCTGTACAGATACAGTTTGTTACCGCCGAAATGACATTGCCTCACGAGCAAATCATTCCTGTTCTGCGTGACGCCCATCACCAATTTTTGCAATTGGGCGAACTGTCTCAGGCAGCGGACGCGCTGGCCCAGGCTGCCCATGCGGCCATCACCATTAGCCATAATAAAGCTGGGCGGCAATTATACGAGCAGGCGCTGGCGCTGTATCGTCAAGCCAATGACAGCGCCGGAGAAATTCGCTGCTTGAGCGGCCTGGCCTGGTCGGCTATCAATTTGGGGGAAATTAGCGTGGCTCTGGACCATTCTCTACAAGCTTTAGCTATTAGTCAGGCGCAGGGTGATAAGTTGAGCGAAGCGCAGACTCTGTTTAGCCTGGCGCCGGCCTGGGTTTTTTATTGCGCTCCAGACCATGTTGAAGCTACGGCCGCGGCGGCTCAAACGCTATTTGAAGAAATGGGGTTTCAACGATGGGCTATCATGCCTGGCCTGTACCTGGGCGCGGCCCACCATTTGCGCGGCCAGTGGTCAGCGGCGTTAGCAGAGTACGAAGCTGTGCTAGCCGGGGCTACTGTTGTAGATGATACCTGGACGGCCGGTTGGGCGGCGCAGTTGGCAGGACGCATCTACCTACGCCGGGGACAGTTGGATGCCGCCGCCGAAAAGTTGCAGCACGCCCGGCAACTTCGCCTCACTGCCGGCGAGCGGCAGAATCAGGTCAGCGATCTGGCCTGGTTGGGGCGGCTGGCGCTGGCGCAGGGTGAGATAAAAACCGCGCTAACGCATACGACGCAAGCGGTGACCCAACTCGATACCTTTCATGGTGAGTTCTACGTGTGGGAACAGCCCGATGTCCTGATGTGCCACGCCGAAGCCCTCGCCGCCGCCGGCAACGCCGCCGAGGCGCTGGCGGTAGCCCAGCGCGCCCAAGAAACGCTCCACCGCTTTGCCCAACAGATTGACGATCCGCATGTACTGGCCCAATTTATGGCCTACCCCACCCATGCCCGCATTGAAACCGCCGTAGCCAGGCAGCGTATCTCCGCCTGGCCGGATTAATTCCCCTTTGTAAATATCATGTTTGAGCGAGGAGCGAAGCATCCCTTCGACTTCGCTCAGGACAGGCCTCAGAGCGGAGCGGCGTGGGCCAACCCGTTCGCATCTGACGCTTGCGGCTCACTCCGAGTCTTGACAAAAAATGTTCATTCTCGCTGTCGTCCTGTAGGGGCTGTTCGGCTCCCTTGTAATTTTGGAAACAACTTTGGAAACAGCTTCGTGCTAATCTGTCGCTATGACCGATCAGCAAACCAGCCTCAACCAATGCCTTACGCAGCAACTCACAACGGATACATCGGCCCTGCCGCTGGCCGATGATGTCATCCTGCAAGATTTTGCCCAGGATCGTATCGTGCGAGGCCGAGCAGAGGTAGCGGCCCTGCTGGACGCCTTTTTTATCCGGGGTTTTGCCGACGCCCACGTTACCATGCAGACCACCATTGCCGATGAGGCGAGCGCCATGTGCGAGTTTGTTTTTTGCGGGCGTCACGTTGCTCCCTTTTGGGGGCTTCCGGCCACGCACCGGGTGGTTGAACTGCCCATGGTTATCGCCTGTCACCTCACCAACAGTCAAATACAGCGGGCTGCGCTCTATTATGATGCCGGTATCCTGCTGCGCCAATTAGGTCTGGCTTTGTAAACAAAACAGAAATTTAAATTGCTCAGGAGAGTCAGGTGAAGCTACTGCAAATTGCACTCATCATTATTGCTGTAATTGCTTTGGCGGTTGGAGACGTCTTCTTAAAAAAGGCTGCCCTGGAGACCTCGCTGTGGCGAGCGCTCAAAAGCCCCTGGATGATGGGGGCCATTGCCTTGTACCTTTATCAAATTGTTTTCGTGACCTACTTTTTTATCATCGGTTGGGACTTGAGTGTTGTGGGTACGCTCCAGGCCGCTTTTTACGGACTCATCGTCATCCTGGCCGGCATCTTCTATTTTGAAGAAACGCTGGCTCCCATGCAGATGCTGGGTATCATTCTGGCTTTTAGCGGCGTTGTTTTAATCAGCGCCCACTGAATTGATACTTTTTGAAATAGATATACCCGGCAGAGTGCCCCAGTAACATTTTGATTATTGGCCCGCTCGATGATTAGGTGGGCCTGACGGTCAAGGAGACCAAACGCCAGGCCATCGGCAATGCGATGGTGTATATACCGCTTGTCATCAAATAAACCCTAAAATTACGGAACCAATCAACCGGCAGATGCGTCTCAAATAAAACCGGCTCTATTAAAACTCAGGGGGTTGGCAGGCTTGTAAAACGAAAAACGTAAAACAACATTCTTTTACGCATCACGTTTTACGTTTTATCGTGTCACCTCCTAAAACCCTGTTGGCTGTACGTAATATGGAGTTGCAAAATAATAACGAGAGAGAGGTATCCATGCGTAAAGATTTTCTTGGCAGCCCATCCAGACCGCGACCGAAGAGTGTAAGCCTGAAGTTGGGCATTGTAGTGGGCCTTAGCTGGCTCATCCTGGCCCTGGCCCTACCCGTTCTGGGCGATGTATCCCCACCCGAGCAAGCCCCCGGCAGTAACCTTGACCCCAACCAGGCAACCCAGGTACGCATGGTCTCTGAGACGGTGGTCATTGACATTCAGCCCAGCGAACCGAACCAGGATGAGCGCACGCTGGCCGATGACCGGGCCAAAGCGCAGGTTACCGCCACCTTTTTGATGCGCAATTTAGGCGATAATGACGAGACTATGCAGGTTCGCTTTCCACTGGAGAGCGCCGACTCCAGCGCAACACCCCCCATCGAAGCGTTTACCGTTAAAGTAGACGGCCAAACCGCCATCACTAGCACCATCTACAATAAGTTCGGCCCCAGAGACCGCTACATAAACTGGGCCGCCTTCGACGTAACCTTTCCCGCTCAACAGGATGTAACCCTGGAGGTTACTTACCAAACGCGACCCACCGGCTATCTGCCCGCTGCCCGTTTCGGCTATATTCTGGAAACCGGCGCAGGCTGGCGCGACACCATTGGCTCGGCGGATATTATCGTTCGTCTGCCCTACACCGCCACCGAGGAAAATGTTCTGCTGGGGCCAAATCGCACCAACGAAGGGGCCAAATACCAAACCACACCGGGCGGCCAGTTTGTCGACAACGAAATCCGCTGGCATTGGGATGATCTGGAACCGACCGACGCCGATAACCTCTCCGTCAACATCTTGGTGCCGCAAATCTGGCAGCAGATTGTAACGGCGCGGGCCGCTGTCGATGCCCAACCGGATGATGCCAATGCTTGGCAAACCCTGGCCCAGGCTTACGAAGCCGCCGTAACCAACGATTTCCCCACTGAAAGCAACGATCCCTACGCGGCCCTAAGCGAGCGAGCCTTGGCCCGCGCCGCAGCCTTATCGCCAGACTCGCCGCAACGGCTCACCGACCTGGCCCAACTACAATGGGATCATCTGACCGTACAGGCCTTCCTGCCCGCCACCGATCCGACCTTACCTTCCATTATAAATGAACTGCACCAGGCTCTAACCCTTGACCCCGGCTACGAACCGGCCCAAAACTTGCTGGCCGAAGTCAAATCGCTGGTCGGGGCCGCTGCCGCCCCTGCAAGCCTGGACCGTTGCGACCAATGGCGATCTGTTCGTGCTGGACGCCGATAATATCGTCCACCAACTGGCCCCCACCGATTTAACCCCCAAGGCCCAATCGCGTCCGTTGGATTTGGGAACCCTCTCACAAGAAACCCCAGTCCATCTGCTGGCCGATGACAACCGCCTGTTTGTGGCCAGCCAGACCCAGAGCCAGACGCTTGTCCTCTCCCAGCTCGATTTCTTCTCGCTGACCACACTTGATTACGCCGGGCCAATGGCCTTAGACCCGGACAAGCAGCTATTGATGCTCTCCGCGCAGACCAACCAACTGCTGGCCTACGACCCGACCGACTTGAGCCAACCCCCGCAAAGCATTGAGCTTGACTGCACCCCGCTTGATATGGCCGTCGATCCGGCCAGCCGCCTGCTCTACCTGCACAAAGATACAAGTTGCGGCTTTAGCCACCACGCCGAAGCCTACTATCTCTACGATCTGGAGACCTTAACGGAACTAAGCCGGGTCAAAAGCCCCTTTGACAGTAATTACGGCCTTCTGGCCCCACCCGCCACCCTCAAGACGTCGGAGCTGGGCGTTGGGGCGCAGATTCCCGACGGCATGTTTCCCCGGCTGTCTACATTTGATCGACAGGGGCAAATTGTAAGTAAAACGGACTTGCCTTATTGGGGCGATAAAGCGATTGCTCTGGCTGCCGATCAGGAGTGGATTTACGCCCGCCTCAAACGCGGACTGGCTGTGCTGCGGGCCGACGACCTGTCGCTGCAAAGTTTCTTGCCTTTTACCACCACCGTTCCCACCGACCTGGCCCTCTCGCCCGACGGTAAAACGCTCTATCTTTTTGGCGACCAGGTGACAGCCCATGCTACTGCCGAATTACAAACTTTGGGGATAGCCTCAGTCAGCCCCTTCCCACCGGCCTGGACTCAGCCGGAAGCCGGTGTCACCCAACCTACCGAGCTTCGCCTTTATCCTTCTCCCGACCTCGAGCAAGATAGCACCATGTTTGCCCACCTGCTCCCCGACGGCGATCCGCTGCAAGCCGAAATTTACCGCAGCAATGATGGCGGCGACTCCTGGATCGCGCTCCCGGTACTCACCCATCAGGTATCCGCCCTGTCTCTCTCGCCCGACTTCGCGACCGACCGCACCCTCATAGCCGGTTCCAAACGTTCCACCGACGCCGGCGAAACGTGGGAGGCCTGGTCGCGCCGCCTGGCGTTCGTATCGGATCGCGACGGTAACCGGGAAATTTACACCATGGACGGCCTGGGCCAGGACGTGCAGCGGCTAACCGAAAACGCCGCCGACGACGAAAACCCGACCTGGTCACCGGCTTGGACTTGGCTGGCCTTCCAGAGCAACCGCAGCGGCAACTGGGATATCTTCAGCCTACAGGCCGACTGCCCCGCGACCGAATGTGCTTTACGCCAACTAACCGATGACGAAGCCGACGACATGCTACCGGCCTGGTCGCCCGATGGCCGCCGCATTGCCTTCGTCTCGACCCGCGACGGTAACCCGGAAATTTATGTGATGGACAAAGATGGCCAAAACCAACAGCGCCTAACCTTCGACCCCGGCGGCGATTGGCGTCCCGCCTGGCTGCCCGACAGCCAGCGCTTGGTCTTCACCAGCGACCGCTCCGGCAATAACGACATCTATAGGCTAACCGTACCGTCGCCGGAAAATGACCCTCTAACCGGCGAACCACCCCTAACGCCGCTGGTTACCGGCCCGGCCGATGATCGCGACCCGGCCATTGGCGGCTATCGTTTGCTGTCCACTTACTTCGATTTCGACTTCGGCCCATCCGGTTATCTTTTCTTCCAATCTGACCGCGAGGGGACACCAAAAACCTATGTTACGACCCCGGACGATACGACCGTCACCGCCGAGCCGTTTGCAGAGAATGACCTGGCTGAGGCCCATCCCAGTTGGTTTAACGAATATACCCTGTTGGTCGCAGCGGGTCAGGCCGAAGAGGCAGACATCTATGCCCTGACCCCGTTCGGTGCTCCCAAGGCACTAACCGAATCCCCCGGTTTCGATGGACAGCCGGCCGGTGGTCCGGTTTGGTGGCTGCCCAAAATCAGGGCTGATGGGTTTTAAGGCTATTAAATAATTCTACAATGTCACATTAGACGAATGTTCTCATCCATTCAACTCTGGTTTGCCCGTGTAGCTCACCCCGCGATAAATCGCAGGGCTATTTAACAGCGTCCGATAAATCGGACTAACTCGCTTGAACAAACTAGCCCAATTCATTGGGCGCAGGTTAATAGCGAGGCGATTTATCGCCTTGCGAGCGCCACGAAAAGACAAGTTGTGAGGGCAAGGAGATCACCATGATAAATGTGACATTGTAGAAATAATTATACTCTACAAAAGTCAAGCCGCGGAGTGAGCCGCAAGCGTCAGATGCGAACGGGGTGGGCCAAGCTGCTCCGCATCTGAGGATGCTTCGCTCCTCGCTCCATTCACTATTCTAAGGGAGTGTGACAGAAGTTGGGCTTCAGCAACGAGAATGAAAATCTTTTGCTACCAGCTACCGGCTAACTGCTAACTGCTATTTTCAGAGGAGATGTCATGAAGAAATTAATCGCTATCTGTCTTTTACTTCTGCTCGCAAGCTGTACTTCTCCACCTCAATCACCTCAATCACCCCAACCCCAATCGCCCGAATTGACCTGGGATCATGACCCGGCAACACTTATCATCCGGGTAGCGTTTAGCGGCGGCGGGTCGGCACCCAATGCGGCCCTTGTAAACGAACTTTTTGGAGCGCAGGTTTGGGGCGACGGCCGTATTATCTGGACTACATGGGATAAAGATTATCATCGGCAGGTTTGGCAAGGCCAACTGAGTGAAGCCCAAATGACATCTTTGCTCGAAACCTTTGCTGCTAAAGGCTTCTTTGATATGGACGCCCATTACGAGCCGGACGCAACTGTACTCGACGGCGGCTCCACCAGCCTTAGCGTTCATTTGCTTTCAACATCGACACAAGTCAGTGAATACCTGAACAGCGCACCAGACGAATTCCATGAACTGACCGCCCTGCTCAGTTCCGGCGCAGGCGTTGAAGGCACCCCGTACATGCCGCCATCCGGTCAGCTCACCGCCAGAGAGATTACGCCCAGAGATGGCATGGACAGCCCAGAGCTTCCCATTTGGGATGCGACGGCGTTGGAATTGGATTTACATGATGCCGAGCGTATCTGGGTTGAAGGCGATGCCCTTGCCCGTGCCTGGGAGGCGGTTAACCGGAACTCTGCCTTCCCCATCATGGTGCAGGGAGACAGCTATTTTGAACTGTACCTCCGGCTGCCTGAATTAAGCGTGATGGAGCCGCACTAAGTATCGATGATTTTGGGGTACCTACTCATAATACATGCGTTCCGACGCTCTGCGTCGGAACGCCCTACGGGACGCTGAGTGTCCGAAAAGTTTCTTGAATACATTCGTTCCGACGCTCTGCGTCGGAACGCCCTACGGACGC
>JAGRBZ010000391.1 GCA_020433805.1 Anaerolineae bacterium | reverse complement strand
GGTCGTGATCGAACCTTTCAGCGCGCCAGACCATACGATCACGATCGTGATCGGACCTTTCGGCGCGTCAGACTATACGATCACGATCGTGATCATACCTTTCAGCGCGCCAGACCATACGATCACGGTCGTGATCGGACCTTCTAGCGCGCTAGACCATACGATCACGATCGTGATCGAACCTTCCAGCGCGCTCACCCCGCTGATCGACTGCCCGGTATTTTGGCATCGAAGGCGGAAAAGACCGTTTATCAACAGTACTCTGAAGGTTTAGTTGTTCAGCGATTATATCAGCTTTACCCCGGCTGTGGCGAAGGCAAGAGGCAATAAAAAACGCCAACGCAAAGTTGGCGTAAGGATGATAATCGGTTTGTTGGAGTGTAACGCCAATTTTAACCCGCTTACGGGCTGGCAAAGAAAGGTACAATTAAAGTGATTTCTCCAGCGAAACTAACTTCAAAAACTAGAAGGGTAGTAAGCCGGGTTGAAAATTACTGTTATGTGGCTATTTGTTCTTGTGATAGTTCAATTGGGCTAGAGCCAAAACCTCGTTATCCGTCAGCTTGAACTAATTCATCTGGCAGCTTTTTAGCTTGCTTTAAAAGAGGGGTCACCGCTAAATCTTCATCTATCAACGGCCAGTGTAAACCATATCCTGATGGGGACACTTCCATATATTCCCGTTCGGTTTGGTTCGCCTGGGTTAGCTTCGAGGAACAATCTGCCCATCGGATACGATAAGCTTGTTTATCTACATTGAGATATAAATAGATGTCATCGGTTTTAACTATCTCAACATCGTGGATTTTTTCATTCATTATGCACCTCTTTGTTGTTGAAAATTCTCATATTCAGAGACAAGATAATCAAAATTGGCAAAAATGATTTTACGAATTTCGCGACGGTTAGCCGGACTGGCATTGTAAGCATAAACTTCTTCAATGTCGAAAGTATCAGGATGCAACCAATATTTACATTCAACCTCACCTTTACGGGCGTGAATATGAGGCGGTTCATGGCCCTCGTTTGCGTAAAAGAATAATCGCCATCCGCGAATATATAAAACTGTCGGCATGGTAATCACTCCACTTCAAGTTCATCCCGCAATAACTGGTCGGTGGTTACACCAGACAAATCGGCGATTTTGGCGGTCATTTCTGCCAGGGAGACAGTCTGGGTAGATGTACTCATTGTACCATAAACGCTTTTGATGGCGTAACGGTCAACAGTCGCTTTGACAACTTCGTGATTGGCGGTGGCTGTTTTTTTATGGCCAAAAATCCAGCAGGAAGAAGGTTAAATCGATGGCAAAATAGCCCTTAAAAAAAGTTGTTGAGCCGGTGGCAACAGGGAACCGTGACCGTCGAGCAAACCATCGGGCAGATTTTGCAACACCTGTTAGCCCTGAAAAAGCAAAACAAAGAGCCAAGGCCAAAACAATCGCCAAAACCGCCCTAGGATATAGCTAAGGCCAAGTTGATTTTGATGGCAAGAACCCGACTTATCTCTTTAAAAGTGAGTTGAACCTGCGTGCAGCGCTTAGTTCAACGCCCCCGCTTCTGCCGCCCAAAGTCAACCTCAATTACCGACCAGCCTTGCGCCAAAAACCCAGCTTGATGGGTCGGCAGCAAGCGGTTTGTTAGCCCGATCTTGTTAGGAAAAGTCTGAATAGGCTTCAGCGAGGTACTTCTCAAGAATATCAAAATTTACGACACCAAATTCACCTTTTTCCATGCCAGGCATTATTCTGTCTAATACTATGAGACCAATAAATTGACTCACTGGGAAAAAAGAGAACACATCAGTGCTTTTGAGCCAATCGAGTTTCTTGCCTAGTTTTCGATGAAAACCTTCCTCATCGGTTTTTCCTACCTTTGAAATAACATTTCGCAACTTTTGTTTTGAAAACGGCATACCAAGTACTTTACATTCGATAACCAATAATTCATAAGTTACGGGGTGATAAGCTAAAACATCAATCTCACCTGGCATAGGTATACCTTGTTGGCTTACAAGTGGAAAATGTTTATCTTCATCCTCTATGAACCAAACCCCCTTTTCGTTCACATACCCTGTAATAAATAGAAATCGAGCTAAAGTTCTACGTACCTGAATCTCGAAACTTTCTGAAATGCCCTTCCTAAATACTACATCTGATAGAGGTACCCCGCCACGATTTGGATAGCGCATAATAGACTCTTCAACAAACCAGTTTATGGAGTCAGCTATTAAAATAGAAGATGTTACAAACAAATCATTTTCCGATGACACGCGAACTAGTGGTCTTTCGACAATCATATTATTGACGTTCGATACGGTATCACGAATTCTTTTTTTGTACCACGCTACATTCCAAAAGGTATGCATACTGGCTAGTTGAATCAACTTACTATCCATTCCTTTTGGGTAAGCGACAGCGTGCGTTTCAAACAATGCAATACCAAAAGGATTATCTGTCACGAATCGGCGCACTTCAAATGTTCTAATCATAAGAAGAAGGCGAACCCAAAGACCGGCCCAAAATTCTGGAGGATCACTTTCTGGGATCAACTCAAAGATCGTATCTTTGAAGATGATTTGTTCTTTGGGTGACTCACCACTTAAAACGGAGTAAATAGCGTGAAGTGCCTCGGCTGGTTGTAGATTGAGAACCTGAGTTGAGTCTATCAATGAACGTTTGGCTTTACCTCTATCCTCGAATGTTCGATATAGCTCCTGAAACGCCCGCCAAATATTGTCATCAGTTGTGTAAAATCCATTACCACGTAACTCCGCATCACCTTGCCCATAAACCTCATGGATTTCATTTAGAAAGAATAACTGTTCATAAACTGCGGCTGCCACTATTACATCTTCTAAGTCCGAAACTGACTTGGAAACGGATATGTTTTGACGATGAACATTTTTCCAAATAAATGATAACGCAATCTTTAATGCTGTGCCGAGCCATTCTAAATTTTTTTGCGAAAAATCATTGTAGTAAAAATCAGTGATTGCTTGTACTAAAATTGGAACTGCAATATATGGCGATATATTTTTACTTAACTTCCGCAAATGGGCATGTGCCGTTGTCAGGTTACTTCTACTATCTTTAGTTTCTGAAAGGTAGATGCTCTTTTTGTTAGAAATAGCCTTTATGGTTGGCTCAAGTGGATTAGGTTTAGTTTGCAATCCGAAAAGAAGGGTTTCACTGCCTTCCTTAGCCTGTCTATATAATCTTGAACCAGCAAAAATGGCATTTTCTCTTTCCATATTTATTGATACTTTTGCCTCATATCAATTGATTCAATCGGGCTAACAATGATTAGGATCAACCTTAAATCCTACTTATCTGGATGTAACTCACTAACTGAATTGATTACACATCAAACTTAATTCTTCCAACACTTCACTAAGCCCATTATCACACAGACCAGCACTTTTTTCAATAGTATTACAAACTAAACAAGCAAACATCATAGATGCATAAATCATCCATTTGTTGTAGTCTCCCTACACCAACACGCTGATCCCAAACCGCCGCGCCTTTGCTATCCTATTCGGAACAGTTGAGCCAAGACCTCCGTCGCTTTCACAGACACCGACAATAACTTGATACACGACAATACCGGCCCCTCGCGGTCGGTATTTGCATTTGTAGAGATTTTGCTGCATGCATATGTATCAGGCAGGTCAAAGCATTAATTTGACCAAAACATAGTGCGTAGTGCGTATTCCGTATCATTATTAGCTACGCACTACGCATTACGCACTAGGCGCATTGATGAGTTGTTTTCTTTGAGATACCTTATGAATGGTGTTCTCGAAAATTAGGCAATGAAGCCACCACGCCATTGGGGAGTATAAGTGAGTAAAGCTATGCGGGGCCGGATAACCCGGCGAACTTTTCTTGGTATGGCCGCCGCCACGGCAGCGACCACCGTCACCGGCTGTGGCACGTGGCCTCGGCGTGAGCCGTCGGCGCGCGATGATAAAATCCATCTGGTCTATCAGGATTGGCGCACCGATTGGTTTCCGGGGATGGCCCGTCGCCTGCTGGCCGAATTTCACGAAACCCACCCCCACATCCAGGTTTTTTATGTGCCCGACCCCGACAACGTTGGCGAGAAGATGCTGTCGGATATGCAGGCCGGCACCGCCCCCGATGTCTTTCAGGGCTGCTGCGATTTTATGCCGGTGTGGGCCCAGGGCGGCTACATGCTCGATCTCAAGCCGTTCGTCGCCGCCGATCTCGATCAGGCCACCATCGACGATTGGGACAAGGCCCAGTATCGCGCCTTATTTACCCGCGACGGGCTGCAATACGCCTTACCGAAATATCACGGGGCGCTGGCTCTTTACTACAACAAAGATCTGTTCGATAGATTTGGCGTCGACTATCCGACCGGCTCCTGGAACTACAGCGACTATACCGCCGCCATGCAAAGCCTCAGTCACGAGCGGGATGATACCGGCCAGGTGCGGCTATGGGGCAGCATGGTCGACATCGACTGGGAGCGGCTGCAAATCCACGTCAACGGCTGGGGTGGTCATCTGGTCGATCCCGACGATCCAACCCGCTGCCGGCTGGCCGACCCTGAAGCGTTGGCGGCCTTCAACTGGCTCCACGACCGCATGTGGGTCGATAAATCGATGGCCACCTCGCTCGATGTCAATAAAATGGAAACGCGCCAGGCCTTTATCTCGGGGCGGGTGGCGATGGTTGAGGATGGCTCGTGGGCCTTGAAGGATATTTTAAGCCAGGCATCTTTTCGCGTCGGTGTAGCGCCCTTTCCGGTTGGCCCGAAACGGCGGGTCACGCTGGCCACGACCGATGGATTTGGAATTTACGCCGGAACTCGCTATCCTGAAGCGGCCTGGGAACTGGTCAAGTTTCTCACCAGCAAAACGTACGGTCGGGCGATGGCGCAAGCCAATTTTCTCCAACCGGCCCGGGCCTCGCTCGTTGATGAATGGATCCGTTTTATTCGAAATGATTTCCCGGATCAGTCCCAAGAAATCGACCTGGCCGCCTTTGCCGACGGCCATCTCAACGGCTACTCGGTTACGGCCGAAATCTTCGCCAACATGGCCGACGCTCGGCGGCTGACTTACAATACCTGGGATAAATTTTTTACCTTAGGTCAGGGATCGGTGGAACAAATGGACGCGCTTTGTCGTCAAATAGAGGCGGTTCAGTGAAGAAGGCTAAGGCTGAGGCTAAGGCTAAGAAGGGTTATATACGCTAATGACTCGTCCTTCAATATTTTTCAGAATGAGGAGATTGGAGACTGGTAATTAGAGATTAAATGAAAATCCAAGAAGATAAACGGACAACCCGAATTTACTCTCCTACCGCGTTAGCCGGGCGACACCTGCACTGGCGCTCAGGTGCAAGTGTAAATCGGCCCGGCTATGAGCAGCGCCCGCTAAAGACGGGCTTTGCAAACCCGCTTGAGCGGGTGCCGTTTACTAGCCCGGTCGATTTATCACCGGGTGGACGTCGGGGTAATAGTAGTCCGATTAATTCCTTAAAGGTCATTTAGTCTCCAATCTCTAGTCTCTAATCTCCTAACCAAAACGTTACTTGATAACTCGGCTAGGTGTAAGAAGATGGCTCAGCTGAATTTGTTTTTCCTCAGCCTTAGCCTCAGCCTTAGCCTAAAATAAACAAGAGTCTTTTGATTTCGAGGTCAACCATGCTGCTGGGAATCCGCTGGAAAAGCATGCGGCTAAAAATTATCGCCTGGTCCTTTATCCCGACGACCATAATTTTGGGTGCCGTGGCGCTGGTCATGTTTATGGCCTACCAGCAAGTAACCGAAGATTTGGTCCTGGAGCGCAACCAGGATTTGGCCCGGCTGGCCGGCAGCCAACTCGCCACGGAATTGGATGAGTACAGCACCATTTTGACCACGCTGGCCCGCACCGGCGCACTCTATCGGGCTGATCCGCAAAACCAGCAAGAGGCGTTGGAGCAGGCCGGTAACCGGCTGGTGGTTTTTGATGGCGGCGTGCTCATTCTCAACACCCACGGCACCGTAGTCGCCGCCTACCCGGAGCGGCCCGATGCCCTGGGTGCGGACTGGTCCGATCGGCCTTATTTCCAGCAAATTTTGCGCAGCACCGGGCCGGTCTTTTCCAATATTACGGAAGACGGTCTCGATGGGCGTCAGGTCATCACCATTTCCGTGCCCATCACCGATGAGCAGGGGGCTTTTCGCGGGACGCTGGTCGGTCTATTCCGCTTAGGAGAGATCACCATCAGTCCGTTCTATGGCAGCATCGTCAAACTGCGCGTCAGCGATACCGGCAGCACCGAACTGGTCGATGATATGGGCCGCTTAATTTATCACGATGATCCAACGTTGGTTGGCCAGGATTTCTCGGCTGAGCCGTTTGTGCAGCAGGTGATGGCCGGGCGGGTTGGCTCGCAGCGCACCCAAGATATCGACGGTACGGAAATTCTGGTGGCCTACGCGCCGGTACCCGGTACGCCCTGGGGCCTCATCACCGAAGAAAAGTGGGCCACGTTGCTGGAGGCCGGCCAGGGCTATCAATATTTTCTGCTGTTTCTGCTGGCTTTGGGCATCATCGTGCCGGCTCTGGTGGTCACCGCCGGGGTGCAGCTCTTAACCCAACCCATCAACGATCTCATCGAAGGGGCCAAAGCCGTGGCGATGGGCAACTTTGGACACACCATTACCGTCAATACCGGCGACGAACTGCAAGAGCTGGCGGCTCAGTTCAACCGCATGTCGGCCCAGCTCCAGCGCTCATACAACTATCTCGAACAGCGTATCGCCGGGCGTACCCAGGCCTTATCCACTATCAACGCCATTTCGGCAGTCGTCAGCCGGTCGATGGATTTGGATGAAACGCTGCAAGATGCGCTCGACAAAACGCTTGAGATTACATCGACCACCGTGGGCGGCGTTTTTCTGCTGAACGAAGAAGGTGAAGATCACCTGCATTTAACCGCGCAGCGCGGTATGTCGGAGGCGATGGTCGCTCTGGTCGATGAATTTCCGCTGGAAACCGATATTACCGCCCAGCGGGCCATCCGCAAAGGTCGGCCCGTTATTCGCGAACTGGCCGACTATCCGGAGGGGGCCTGGCACGATTTGTTGACAACGGAGGGATGGCAGCGCATTATTAGCCTGCCGTTAGTCACCAAAGGGAACTCGATCGGCACGATTACGCTCTTTACCCATAGTCCCGATTTGTTGATTGTCGAGCATATTCAACTGCTGGCGGCTATCGGCCAACAAATTGGGGTGGCAATCGAGAATGCGCAGTTGTACGCTCAGGCGCAGCAGTTGGCTATGGCTAAAGAGCGGCAGCGGCTGGCCCGCGATTTGCACGACTCGGTCACGCAGGCGCTGTATGGCGTCACGCTCTATGCCGAGGCGGCCAATCGCCAAATCGCTGTCGGCGAGACCGACATGGCTGTGCAAAACCTCAATGAACTGCGGGCTACAGCCCAAGAAGCGTTACGCGAGATCCGTCTTCTCATCTTTGAACTGCGCCCGCCGGTTTTGGAAGAGCAAGGCTTAGCCGCCGCTCTCCAGGCCCGCTTGGAAAGTGTTGAAGGCCGATCCGGATTAAAGACGGTATTAGATGTAGAAAACAAACCTAAAGCGCGTTTACCGATGGACACCGAGATGGGTCTCTATCGCATTGCGCAGGAGGCCTTGAACAACGTCCTCAAGCACGCTCAGGCTCAGGAAGTGCAGGTGCGGCTGCAAGACCTACCCGCCGAGCACAAAGTCGTACTGGAAATCGCCGATGATGGGCTGGGCTTCGATGCCTCGAACGGGCACGGTAGTGGTCGATTGGGGCTGCACACCATGCGCGAGCGGGCGGCACTGCTCGACGGCGATCTGATCATCAGTAGCGAGCCGGGTAAGGGAACACGAATACGAGTGGAGATAAAGCATGACGAAGTCAATTAAAGTATTAGTTGTAGACGATCATCTGATTGTGCGTCGGGGCATCCGGGCGCTGTTAACCACCGAAGCCGACATCGAGGTGGTGGGCGAAGCAA
>JAGRBZ010000390.1 GCA_020433805.1 Anaerolineae bacterium | reverse complement strand
TCATCTGGTCGTATGTTAGTGTCTTCGCCATGCTATCTGATGCCGGGCTGAACATGTACGCTATCCGCGAAATTGCTAAGCATCAACAAGGTAGCCAATTTATTGCGGGTAATATTATTGTTTTACGTCTGGGCTTAGCGGTAGTTACAATGATACTCATCACTGTATCTGCCTGGTTGACAGGCTACTCAGAACAGTTTGTCGCCTATATTTTTATAGCCAGCCTCATATTACTGCTTTACGCTATCCAAGATTCTTTCGATGCTATACTTCAAGCTTATGAACGATTTGATTTATCTGCCGTCAGTGTTATTATTGGGCAGCTTGCTTTTGTTATAAGTGGATTTACTCTATTGTTGATGGGTTGGCATGTTTTTGGATTAATCATTGCCGGTCTAATCAACGTGGTTGTCTCAGCAGCTGTAGCGTGGTGGATGATCCGGCGATCCTATGCGTCCAGCTTACCTTGGCAGCTAACACCCGGCCGGTGGTGGGGTTTTCTTCGCACCTCCTTGCCATTTGGTTTGATTAAAGTATGGTTAAGCTGGTCTTTAAAAATTGATATCGTGATCTTATCATGGTTTTGGTTTGCGCAGATGGCCGGCTGGTATGGCGCAGCATATGCCCTTGTATCAGGAATAACCGTTATTTCTACAGCAATCAATACCGCGCTATATCCATCGCTCAGCCGCCAAAATGCAGAAAATGCTGCCAGCCTACCCCAAATTTACCAGCAGGTACTAAAATACCTTTTGCTACTGTCGTTACCTATTGCCGCAGGAGTATTTCTCACGGCAGATAAATGGGTTAGCTTTTTATACGGTCATGAATTTGAACCGACAGCCGTGGTCTTGTCTATTCTCATACTCACGGTACCCTTACTATTTGTTTCAGAATTTTTTCGATATGCGCTTTTAGCCACTAATCGAGAACTTATTGCTGTAAGAGAATTGGGCTGGGCCGTATGTATCAACATACTGCTTAATCTTTGGTGGATTCCGCGCTATGGCTTTGTAGCCGCTGCGATTATTACCGTTATTTCAGAAGCCGTGTTAGTCTTTTTATATTTATGGCAGTTGCGAAACGAGGTGGGATTTTTTACGTTTTTGAAAATTGGGGTAAAGCCTTTGCTTGCCACAATAGGTATGATGTTTATTATTGCAGAATTTTCTACAAACAGCTTATTTGTGCAGGTAATCTTGGGAGGAATTACTTACACAACCTTAATTTGGCTTTTGGGGAGCCTCAACTCAGAAGATTATCAGATATTGTTTAGCGATCCATCCAAGCCATATGGAGGAGAAATGATTAATTCCAAGCAACAACATCCTGACCACATAGTATTCGTAAGCGTATTTATCTTAGTTTACAATACTGAAGATTTCATAGAACAAGCGATAAAGAGTGTTTTACACCAAACTTATCAAAACTTTGAACTCATCATTGTCGATGACGGCTCAACCGATAATACGAAACTCATTTTAGAGAAATATAGCGATCACCCAAAAATAAACATTTTTTATAACCCACAAAATCGTGGTATATCTCCCTCCTGGAACTTTGCTATTAAACAGTGTCAGGGGGATCTTATTGCTAAGCTTGATGCCGACGATTTCTATGAACCAGACCAGCTCGCAACTGTTGTCAACTTCTATCAAGATAATCCGCAAGTAGGTTTTATTTTTTCAGGATTAAACCTAATTTACCCCGATGGTCGCCGCGAACCCGAAATGGTATCTTTAAAGAATTGGGTGCGCGAACGACAAGAATTTTTACCCATGCTGCTTCGCCTCTGTGTGGTCAGAGCGCCCACAGTTTTTGTTAATAGAAAATGTTACCAAAAGTTGGGCGGGGTTGTAGAAGCAATGACACTTCATTCCGACTGGGAAATGTGGGTTAAAATAGCCGCGAATTATCCAGTCGGTTATATTGCTCGCTGTTTGGCCAATTATAGAATGAGTCATGGTACAAACGTAACCGCGTTGGCCGCCATCGATGGACGCAGCATGACGGATATTCGGCTTTGGTTAGATTTGCTCAAGCAAAACAAATTACCTTACATATTGACCAAAGCGGAACATACGCAATTTAGATGGGGTATTTATGAACTGGAAATGCATTTCGCTGCTAAATCTGCCTACTACCAACAACCAGAACTACAAAATGCCTATACAAACTTCGCCGAAGAAATTTTACCTAGCCGTCTGCCGGAAGCAGAACTCATCAAAATGCGCCAAGTTCACACCCAACTACATCAAGGAATTTTTGCCTTTCGTGATAAAAGATTAAAAGAAGCACGTCGTTTCTTCTGGCAGGCCATCAGATCAGGTCCGAAATATTGCAAAGCACCCTGGATTTGGAGCAAGTTGCTATTAACTTTCATCGGTCGCACCAAGTGGGGCATTCTGTACAAGTAAACGGTATTACACCAGTATGTTTGCTTACCCTAAACGATGATCGGTCTGATAATCTCAACAACTTTACTACTAGCGAGTGCTGTAATTGTTTCAATTCACTTTTCTGAAACATGCGCCCAGAAATTTTGGATATTCATTGCCACCATCGCTCTACAGTTAGGCATCGTTAGCACGATGGCATCAACCTTTTCTACGCTAACCCCTATCGGGTGGTTAGTCATCCAATTTTTATTATTTGGGCTTTTATTAATCCTATTTAACGACAAATTAAATTTTTCTATTCAATCCGCCTCTCTTTCAACTCCCTCAGCCGGTAAACAGTGGTTCAAAACCATGTCGCTACCTCCTATCGCTCTCATCGGGATTACCAGCCTTATTTTTGCGATAGTTTTATCGGGCCTAATCCAATATTTCACCCCCATTTCTAGCTTGATTTACACGGATGAACGCATGTATCATGCTTCACGAGTACTGTATTGGCTGGAAAATCAAACGCTCTTTCCTTACATAACCCAGAATGATCGCCAGACAGTTTTTAGCTATGGAGGAGAATTATTTTTCTTGTGGCCAGTGTTATTTACTAAGTCAGAACTCATTGGCCGGATGGTATTCTGGTTAGGATATCCCGTAGCGATAATAGGGCTGCTCATTTTGTTACAAACCTTAAATGTTAACCAGTTAGCAGCAGTTATGGGGTGTTTGGTTTTTGCAGCTACGCCTATTGTAATGAAATACGCCAATGGTCTAAAACCAGAATTATGGCTGGTTGTTTTTTTGAGCGGAACTGCATTTTGGCTATTGGAGGCCATAAAACACGCTAATCGATCCCGTCAATATCTTTTTATAGCCGGCATTTTCACCGCCTTAAGCATCAACGTCAAATTTACAGCGCTCTCTCTTGTGCCGGTAATCTTGTTAATCACAGGGTTTATAGCTCATGATCGAAATAGAATTTCTGCAGTAATTTCAGTAGCCTCTGGCATTTTAGCCGGAACTTTACTGAGTGGTCTCATTGTGCCTTTAAGCTTCAACCTCATTAACTATGGTCACATTCTAGGCCCATCCTCCATGCGACAAGTCCATGCAAGTGATATAAGTCTACGGCAGATTTATACACATGCCATCCGACTTCCTTTCCTCCTTTTCGAATTGCCTTACCTGCCATCACCTTTTATCAGAGAGACCATAACGCGATGGGGAACTACAACCATCCAATTACTTGGAGCCGCTAGTCCTCTCCCCCTAGAAAATAATGAAGATTGGCCAGGTTTTTTTACTTTTACATTGCCGGCCTACGCTAACAAATTCTCAACCGGAGGACTGATCTGGTTACCGGTACTCGGCATAGGTTTATATAATCTAACGCGCAGTCTCATCCGTACTTTCCCAAAAATCACATTGACTCCGCTCCACATAGTAACTATTTTAAGCGGGACTCTTCTGGTTAGCATTGTTTTTTTAATCCGGTGGATGGTCGGCTCAGGCTTACCAGAGCGGTTTCTCATTACACCGTATGCCTTAGGCATTGCTGTCGGCTTCACTATTCTTGGTCGGTTTATAGCACAACGACGATTGAGCCGAATCATTATTCTAATTTTAGTGGCTTATACTGTTTTTCCGACGTTGCAAATGCAATGGGATCGTGCCAAAGCAGCAACTGTCTCTTCTCCGAAAGACAAAATACAGCTTGATTTACCCTTTGTTGAAGTGTTGGATTATATACCCCCTGCGTCCCATATCTTGCTAGTCGGTTCACAAAATGTTCCCGATTATCCGCTCTTTGCACCGCAATGTGGCTATGCTAATCAGGTTATTTCTTGGGGAAAAGCGCCATTTGAGGCTAATAGATTGGAAGCCCTAATTGAAGCTAACCACATTACCCATATTCTTATAGAGAATGAGCGGCAATTAGATTTTCACTGGGATCCACCGTTAAAAACCGATGAGATGGTAACTTGGTTGAAACAACAGCCTGACTTAAACGAAATCCCTCTCACTACCGGTCAAATGCGTCTTTTTGAAACAATGCAGGCTAAACAAGTTAGGTTACAAAAAATTGAGCAGAAAATCCAATTAGCTCAAGCACAGCACAATCTTAAAATAATTGCTGTTAATCAATCGCTCAAAGAGAAAATCGGCATAGTATTATCTTCTAGTGGCGATAATACTATGGCAACGGAAAAAGATAGTATCGAAATATTGCAACTAAATGTTGGCCAATTAGAAGGATTGCAGGGTGCAGTGTGGTCTAAAGAATTTCAAAACGTGTTAATTAGTATCGATGTCTCTTCCAAATCCGGTGACGACTCAAAATGGCTCATACAGCTATCTGGTTTCGTGGGGGGACGTATGGTGACCACTGAAAAATCATTTTCAAACTCGGCGAGGCTCGATTTCCCAATTATACTAAAACCGGGGCAGAACCATTTTATGCTAACCGTCGAACAAGAAGAGAACCTCAAAAAACAAATAAACACCAATAGTTGCTGTACCCACATCAATTTACACAAAATTATTGTAAATCCGCTTCACAATCGAGATAACTAAGTGGTCTTTCAAAAAAGTTTCTTGAATACATTCACGCCCTACGGGACGCTGAGTGTCCGAAAAATGCGACAACGCAGAGCATTGTCGCTAGGGAAAAAGTTTCTTGAATACATTCGTTCCGACGCTCTGCGTTGGAAAGCCCTACGGGACGCTGAGTGTTCGAAAGATGCGACAACGCAGAGCATTGTCGCTAGGGAATATAAAGGAATTTGAGTATATTTTTCTTTCTGTTTAATTCAGCCTTACATGCTCAATTCGCACGAATAGATGACCATACTATTCTAGCGATTGCCGCATCTGACCAGTCCACTTTGGAAACAATTCACTTTGTTCACAGTCGTCGCTTCTCAAAACAGTATCTGGTATCGATTACTAACCGGTGAAACCTGGGGAGTGCTTTTTGTAGCTATAGCAATAATTACACCCTCTTGGAACCCATAAACCAATGAATGCTATGTATCCTTTAATCTCCATTATTACTCCCTCTTTCAACCAAGATGCCTACATCGAAGCCACCATCCAGAGCGTGTTGGCCCAAAACTACCCCAACCTCGAACACCTTATCATCGACGGCGGTTCGACCGACGGCACGGTAAAAATCCTGCAAAAATATGAGTCAGTTGTCCAATGGGTATCCGAACCGGATACAGGCCAGGCCAACGCCATCAACAAGGGCTTCAAAAAATCGACCGGCGAAATTGTGGGCTGGCTCAATTCTGATGATATTTACATGCCCGGAGCGTTTCATCGTGTCGCTAAATTTTTCAACGATCACCCCAACATTGATATTATCTATGGCGATTACCAGCTTATCGACCAAAACAGCAACGTCTTGCTCCGTAAACAGGAAATCCCGTTTGACTACAACATTTTACTCTACGGTCTCGACTACATCAGCCAGCCGACCACCTTTTTCCGCCGCTCCGTATTTGAGCGCTCTGGTTATTTAGATGAAAGCCTCCACTACGGCCTCGATTGGGAATATTGGCTGCGTTTAGCGAATGACGGCTGTCAATTTGCCCACCTACCTTTCTATCTAGCCGCCACCCGCTGGCACACCGACGCAAAAACCCTGGTTGCTCCACCGGAGATGTACGCCGAGCATGAGGCTATTCGAGCCAAATACTGGAGGAAGGTTCGGTTCAAATCGGCCCGCTGGCATAAGTTTTACGCGACCTGGCTCAACAAACGTTACCGCCTCAAACGTCAACTTCTCAAAATCTTACTACGCCGCCGCATCGACTTTCCACCTGGCGGCTGGGTTTTACGTACTCAAACCGAGCAAGGATAAAGATGCCAAAAATCCTCGTCACAACCACCAGCTACCCGCCGGCCATTGGCGGAGCGCAGTTACACACCCACCAAATTCTCAAACGTCTATCGCCCCAATTTCCGGTACAGGTCGTCACCCACTGGGCTGAAAACCGCACCGATTGGCTTTTCGGCACAACGCTTAATGCTCCGGCTAAACCAAAAACATATACTTTCGAAGGCATCCCGGTCCAACTTATCACCCCTACGCGTCAGGAACGTCGCCAACTTTTGCCCTATATCCTCGGTTACTACGCGATCAAAACAAAGGCTATCGAGAAAATTGCCGCCAGCCTTCTCTCCAAAATCGAGCCGTTGGCCCACGATTGTAAACTCATTCACAACGCCCGTATCGGACGGGAACCGATCAGTTTTGCCTCGCAAAAGTTAGCTCGAAAATTAAACATCCCTTTTATATTCGTTCCCTATCACCACCCTCGTTGGGTTGGTTGGAAATACCGCGAATATCTCAACCTGTACCGCCAAGCTGATGCTCTTATTGCACTTACCCAAACTGAAAAACAAACGCTAATCGATTTGGGAGTTCACGAAAATCGCATTTTTGTAACCGGCAATGGCCCTAATCTAGCCGAAGATGCCAACCCCCAACATTTTCGACAAATGCTTGATCTTGACTCAGATACACCGTTAGTTCTTTTTCTAGGTCAGAAATATCCGTACAAGGGCTATGAAGCTCTAGCCGCCGCTGCTGAAATTATCTGGACAAAACTACCGGATACACACTTTCTTTTTGTTGGCCCGCAGACAACTGCCTCAAAAAAGTTTTTTGCCAAACAGAAAGACCGCCGTTTGATAGAAATAGGAAAAGTTGATGTGCAACAAAAGTCCGATGCGCTGACCGCTTGTACGTTGCTCTGTCTCCCGTCTACCCAGGAGAGCTTCGGCGGTGTATACACCGAAGCTTGGTCGTTCGGCAAACCCGTCATCGGAGCGAATATTCCGGCTGTGGCTGAAGTGATCGACGACGGGATCAACGGTTATGTTGTCTCGCCCACGCCGGAGGAAATCGCTGAAAAGATTCTCTACCTCCTCAACAACCCGACAGTAGCCGATCAACTGGGCAAGGCCGGCAAACAAAAAGTTATCGAAAAATACAGTTGGGATAAGTTGGCGCAAAAAACTGAAGAAATTTATACTACCGTTTTAACCGGTCACTATGGGACTCAGCAATTCTCAGTATGACCAGACCTGACAGGGTTTGTCCAAAATTTTACGATAAAAATAGCTTTTGAACGAAAATTTACCGTCAAGTGAATGCATTTATCAAAAACCTGCCCGGTCTTCGTGCTAAAATGAGAATTGCTGTCTGGGACTTGAGATGATTACCAAGAATCACGAATTGAGGCTCAATTTGGGAGCGCTCCCAAAGGTTAATATCTTGGGGGTTGGTATCCATGCCATAACGATGGCACAAACCCTCGCTCAAATTTCAACCTGGATTGAGGAGGGAACGCGCCACTATGTCTCGATCTGCACGGTCCATACCGTCATGGAATGCCACCGCAGCGAACAAGTGCGCCGGGCTGTTAACAACGCCGGGTTAGCCACACCCGACGGTATGCCATTAGTTTGGCTGGGCAAGCTCAAAAGCAAACATCCGGTCACGCGTGTTTACGGTCCCGACCTCATGCTGGCTTTATGCGAGTTATCCGCTCAGCGGGGCTATCGCCACTATTTCTACGGCGGCGCAGAGGGCGTTGCCACAAAGCTGGCACAGGGGCTGCAAACGCAATA
>JAGRBZ010000389.1 GCA_020433805.1 Anaerolineae bacterium | reverse complement strand
CATCTAACGGTACTTTCTCGATCCTAAATGAGACTTGGAGCTTGGATAAGGAGCGCTGGGCTGGCTCGACTATTCGGGCTACTATCGATACGCAAGCTCAACAACTCAACATCTATCACCACCCCGTTAAGTCTGATGCCTGCCTGCTTATCGCCCATTTTGATTATCCTTTGGCTGAAAAGGTGGTTTCGCTTGAGCCAACCTATATCACCACTAACCCAGCCATTTGGCCTTCTGTCAACTTATTCCATTGTTAATGTGTCTACTATGTCCTGCGACTACACCTCCATCTATTATCTGTTCACTATGTGCTGCGACTCACCACGTAACGTATATTGTTTTTGTTTTTAGTACTATACATTACGCACTATCATATCACTCTTTTATCAAAAATAGGGCTGCGGCAATATGCTTGCTTGTCCCTTGAAGGATGTCTAATCCTACTTATCACCCTTTATGGGGCGACCTTCTACAAAAGAGCGCAGCATCCAGGCCATTTCTTCGTGTTCTTGTAACAGGCCAATAAGCAAATCTTCCGTGGCCGAGTCGTTATATTCTTCAGCACACATTTCGGAGTCTTCTCTTAAGGCACGTACAACAGCTTCGTGATCTTCAACCAAGTTGGTAACCATCTTTTGGGCGCTGGGATAATCGTTGGTTTTTTCTTTGAGACGGGTGTTGTCCAAAAATTCTTGTAGCGTACCGATGGCATTGCCCCCGTGGGCACGTACGCGTTCGGCTACTACATCAGCAGATTCTTTCACAGCATTGTATTGCTTTTCAAAAAGTTCATGTAGTGCGAAAAATTCGGGGCCGGTAATGTTCCAGTGGTAGTTTCGTAGTTTGGTATACAATACGTGTTGATCGGCTAGAACTTTATTTAGAGTGTTAATAACACCTTCTCGTTGCGTATCGGTTAAACCTAATTTCGGCTTCATAATAATCTCCTTACTGTTTGTTTTGTCGTAATTCGTAGAACGAAAATCAGTTTCTTGTATAATCTTATTTTAACGGGTTAAGACCGTTTTCACTACGCTAATTTAGGTGATTTCGTCAGAGAATTTGGGTAATTATTGTATAGCCCAAGTAGGTAAATGAAGGGATCTCAATCGTCCATATGAATGAGGACAATCTAGGAATGAACCTTATCACGCTTTGCGACTGGCCCCAACAGGATAAAATGGCTCAATGCCCAACAAAGAAAGACATAGAGGGGCAACATCAACGGCACGCGGCTGAACCGGCAAGACCAAATTATCGGGAGCACCAGCTACAAAGAGCGGCGATGATGAGTCGAGCTTATGAAGTGATCCGTGAGACCCGCCGCCGATGTGAACGTTGGTTTCTGCTACGCTAAATTCATAACCGAGCCGGGCTGTGGCCCACAAATGACCACTGTTTGACTCATCCAGTGCGCCGGCAATGCGCTCGAAGGCATTGGGATATTCATCAAACATAATAATTCCATCCTCATTGACTTGGCCGCCGACCGCATCCAAGTTACCTTCCCAACTCCAAGGACAACCGTATAGATCAACGGCATGGTTTTGCCCGTCGCTGCCTACCCAGAATTTCAAACGACCTCTGTCCAGCGTAGTAACGTAATAGCTCTCCTCGTCTTCACCCAGATATTTGGCCTGCCAAATCAGTTGATCGACGCGCTTATCAGCTATTAAGAGCGCTAGAATATGTTCTACTTGCTTTGGTGCCAGGTCCTTAAAGTAAATTTGAGCACAACGCATATCGGGACAAATAACAAGTTGGTCATCGTCGCTCCATGGTTGGCCGGCAGGGGCGATCGAGAAGCCAGAAAGTAATTCATCGAGCCGAATTTCCAATTCCTCTTTATCTTCAAACATATCCGATTGAGCGTGGTCGCCGGTGAGAACGATGCAAACCTCAGAGAGTAATTTTTCCACGCCGCCATAAATATCAAAAAGTGTACCTAAATGTTTATCAAAGTTTTCAAGTATTGTTACAGCTTTGGCCGGCCCTTCACTGTGGCTGAAGTAATCGTTATCCGGAAAATAGGCAATTGAAAAGTCCGGCAGCGTGCCTTGCTCGGCAAATTGATGGACCAGCTTAAAAGTATTATCGTCATTGAATCCAAAGCGACGGAACATTCCACCTCTTGTTTCTAGAGATTTCTTTGTAGGATTGGTTGTTACAATATCGCCATAGAAAAGAATTGAAGGACCGCAAATGACTTCTGAGAATGGGACACCGGGAATTAACCCTAATAACAGAGGTACGTTGGCTTTATGTTCAACGTTACCTCGGAACATAAGAAAATTAAAGCAAGCAGCTTTTAGACCGTTGGTTTCAACTCGTTGGAACAAGGTTTCAGCTTTAAGTCTGTCGTGATTGAGTTTAAGTAACAGGTCTTCAAAAAATTCTCTTACGCCTCTTTTAGCGATAGCCCAGAAATCATCGCCATAGTAAACAACTTCGTTTTTGTCTAGGTCGTACCAATGGAATCCCATTACTCCATGTTGGCTGGGATATGCCCCGGTAAATAATGACGATGTCGCCGCAGGGGTCAAGCTGGGAAAGATAGCAATGGATTGGGTCTTTAATGTTCCTGCCTCGGCTAAGATCTGCAAATTAGGCAGCTTACCGCTCTTCATCGCCGGCAGCATAATCCGCGAGGCACAGGCATCAATGACCATCATAAGTACTTTTTTGTTTGGTGTATTCATTTTGTCACTATTTCCATAATATTCTTACGATGAAGCAAAAGGTTGTTTATCGGGACTTTTATGAATAAGGTTATATGATTTCTCATTGGTGATCAAGCGGGCACCGCGATTATAGGTAATGTAGTTCCAGGCCCATTGCAAGATAACGGCAACTTTATTATCAAAGCCGATTAAATAATAGATATGAACGAAGACCCAAACAAGCCAGGCAATGAAGCCTGAAAACTCGAAGCCCATAGCCTGAGCAACTGCCGAATTTCGCCCAATAATCGACATCATGCCCTTGTCAACGTAGCTGAAATCATCTGTTGCTTGGCCGATTAGTCGCTGTTTAATCAATTTAGCGATATATTTTCCTTGCTGCATCGCGACCGAAGCCAAACCCGGCAGTGGCTGGCCTTCATCATCCGTAGCAAATGCCAAATCACCAATAACAAATATATTGGGCGCTGCCGCCACGCTCAAGTTCGGTTCGACCTTTACTTTTCCGGCGCGATTAAGCTCAGCTCCGGCTTTTTTGTGTAAAATATGACCTAATTTTGATGCTTGGGTTCCGGCTCCCCATAATACAGTCTGCGTCTTGATTTCCTGGACTTGATCGTTTTCTGTGTTTTTAACTTTAATCAAGTCGTCCTGAATATCGGTTACCATGAGGTTGGTTTTTACCTGTACACCCAATTTCTCCAGAGATTTCTGGGCTTTAGCCGATAAGTTTTCGGGATAAGGAGGCAGTACCCGGTCGACCGCTTCAACCAGGATGATGCGCGTGTCAGCCGGATCGATACGCCGAAAATCATTTTCCAGCGTATTTTTTGCGAGTTCGGCTAAAGCGCCGGCCAACTCAACGCCGGTAGGGCCACCGCCTACAACAACGAAGGTCATCCATGCCTGGCGTTTTTCCGGATTCGACTCGCGCTCGGCAGCCTCAAAGGCCAATAGAATGCGATGTCGAATGATGAGTGCATCTTCCATCGTTTTGAGGCCTGGAGCTTTTTTCTCCCACTCATCATGACCAAAGTAGGAGTGGGTGGCCCCTGTTGCTACCACAAGGGTGTCATAGTCAACATCTCCGTCGCGCAAGATGACTTTCTGTTGAACAGGGTCAATGTCAACGGCCTCGGCCTTAAGGGTAGTAATGTTTTCGGCATTGCTGAATACCGCTCGCAGTGGATGGGCGATGTCGCCGGGCGACAGACCCCCGGTTGCAACCTGGTAGAGTAACGGCTGAAAAAGGTGGAAATTTCGCTTGTCGATTAGGGTTACATCAACCGGTTGCCTCATCAACCCTTTGGCGACGTTCATTCCGCCAAATCCGCCACCGATAATTACAACACGATGTCTTTGCTCTGTCATCTATTTTTGCCTCCGTCCCCTTTGCGTGGTGTTCTTAAATTCTCTTCCAATGTTTCCTTAATGCGCTACGCTGGTTACATTTTGGTGAGCAACGTCAAAGTCAGTTGAGTCATCAAACCGCTCCCAGCCTTCCGAATGCCAGTCTTTGCGGCGTTCTTCAATATCAACAGCGTGTTTCCCTTCGAAAACCTCTCGTGCTTTTTCTTCTTTAGCTCCGTCGGCATCAACCGCAATGAGAACGCCTTCGCGTTTGACGGCTTCGGCGTAGAAGTTAGCGTCTTCTTCTGAAATATCGAAGCCTTCCATAAGTGAGGGTATCAATTTATGGCCGACAATTGCTCCGGCGGTCGCTCCGGCGGCTCCACCGGCCGTAAGTCCAAGTACGATGGGTAGCGCACCGGTTGCGAACCCTAACCCAATACCCGGCAATGTAACCAGGGCAATTCCGGCAAACATACCGGCATACCCGCCGGCCAGCAAACCGGCGAAACCACCGAGATCGGCGGCGCGTTTGTTTTTAATGGCTTTGTCGTGTTCTTCTGTTAAGTGATGACGACTTAAAACGCTTATTTCATCTTTCGTAAAGCCGGCATCGACTAAACCGTCTATAGCACTTACTGCATCATCTTTATCTTCAAATAAACCTAAAACGTAGGACATTAGAAACCTCTTTATTTTTACTATTTGGTTTTGTTGTCTGGTTTTGTTTTTATAGAAGGGTCGAACTTTCGCTGTAAGAAGCGAAGATAACCCGATGAAAATATTCCATCGAGTCTATCATACAATTCAGCAGGAGATTTCTCCACACTAGTGTGGGTGATTATCCTTTAGGACAAGGGTGATATTTGTTTAGCTCTATTGGAGACTTACTTGGGGGCAATATAACCCGGTCGGGCAATAGGGATAGCTCTTGTAGATAAGCGTAGAAGAATAACAATAGCCGACCGGGCCAGGCTGTTTATGTATGTAAAGAGAAGTGGCTTTAAAGAAACATAGGGTTCTCTAAAGCTTATACTAGTCCTTCTTTTACGGCCCGTACTGCGGCTTTAACTCGGGAAACTACATCAAGTTTGGTCAAAATATGGGTGACATGGGTACGCACAGCCTCTTCGCTTAACCCTAACGAAAGACTGATTTCGTAATCGGTTTTGCCGACTACAACCAGTTTTAGAATCTCGCGTTCTTGCCGACTTAGACTTTCTCCCTGAAAAGATCGCCCGTTGAGATGGGCTGAGATGCGTGAAGTAACCCAATTTTTTTCGCCGCGAGCCAGGTCTTGTATGGCTTCGATAAGGGTATCCGGCGTTAGTTCGCTTTTAATTAGATAACCGGCTGCACCTGTTTTCAGTAACCCATGAATATATTGGATATCGTCGTGGATGCTTACTATAAGTACTTGAATGGACGGTTTTTCAGTCTGAAGCTGCTTAGTCACTTCCAAGCCGCTCATATGTGGCATATCCATGTCAAGCACCAAAACGTCGGGTTCCAGCGTTTTAGCATGGTTTAATGCTTGATAACCATCGATTGCTTCGCCCACAACGGTAATACCGTTCGCACTTTCAATCAGGCGGCGCAGCCTTTCTCGCATCGACGGGTTATCATCCGCCAGAACGACACGTAGTTGTTTCATGTGTATTAACCTTTTATGATACCTCCGTATAATGCAACTTGCTCTTTTCGTGGCAAGTCATGTTCCATAGTACACCTTTGTGATAAATTGATCAATAAGGAATTTCCCTACCCCTGGTCTACACTAACCCTTCGCGCACTGCATAAACGGCTGCCTCTACCCGTGAACTTACAGAAAGTTTGGAAAAAACATTCACCAAATGTTTCTCAACGGTTTTTTCGCTAATACCTAATGCCAACCCAATTTCCTGATTAGTTTTGCCTTTCACTACCTGTTCTAAAACCTCCATCTCCCTGGGTGTGAGACTGGTGTTTTGCTGTTCTTGAGTCCAGTTGGATATTTGGGCTGAAACCTGGCGGCTTAGCCAGCCCTGTTCGCCTCTGGCTACGCCCCGTACAGCCTCGACAATGGTTTGTACCATTTCTTCTTTAATAAGGTAGCCGGCTGCCCCGTTTGCCAGCAAACCCATAATGTATTCTTTGTCATTGTGGGCGCTTAGAGCTAATACTTGTACCGCCGAGCTGTTCGATTTTAAGTGTTGCGCCACCTCAACGCCAGATAAGCCCGGCATTTCCATATCGAGTACTAACACGTCCGGCCTTAGAGAATCGACCATTTCAAGGGCTTCCGTACCATTGTTCGCCTCGCCTACCACTTCGATTTCAATGGCTTTATTCAGTAAATTCCGTAATCCCTCCCGTGCCAGAGGATGATCATCAGCCAGTAATACCCGTATATTTGCCATACCTAATTTTTCCTTTTTTCATCTCGTGGAACCACAGCCCGAATAAGTGAACCTTGACCGGGAGCCGATACTACATCTAATGTACCATTGAGCGCCTCAGTTCGCTCGATGGCACCCACCAGTCCTAAATGCCCTTTGCGAGCCAGTTTAATGGGACGATTAGGCATATGGAAGCCCTGGCCATCATCTTCTATTTCTAATTTAACATGATCGTCATCCAACTTTAGCCGCACCGTAACGGTTTCAGCTTGCGCGTGGCGAATGACGTTGCTAAGCGACTGCTGATAAATTCTAAATAAAGCCAAACGCGTTCGTTCGGGGAGCTGCTGAGCATCCGGCATTAAATCGAGCAGTACAGTTAAATCGGGGTGCATTTTTTGAAACTGCTCGGCGTGCGAACGGATAGCTTTTTCTAAACCAAAGGGGGCTAATGCCGGGGGGCGCAGCTCGCCGCACATTCCCCGCAGCGATTGAATGGCTTGCTGAAGGGTGGCTTGGACAACAACCATCGTCGTTAGGCTGGTTTCGTCGGACAGCATCGGTTCCAACTCACTTAAGCGGAGCATAGCGCTGTGCAAATCTTGTAAAGGGCCATCATGCAGCTCTTGGGCGCGGTGAAGCCGCTCGGTTTCGCGATCTTCCAGCAGTTTTTGGCGTAGTTCGGTCAACTCTGCCTCAGCTTCTCTGCGCTCGGTGACATCCTGGCTGGTGCCAAACATACGCGACGGATTGCCTGATTTATCGAGAATAACTTTGCCCCGACCCTGAATAATCCGAATAATACCATCAGGTCGAATGATGCGATGCTCGTGCTCAAAAGGTTGATGTGTGCGAAAAGCCGTCTCGACATTTTGTTTGACCTGGTTACGATCATCGGGGTGCAGTAGATCAAGGTAGATCTGGTACGTAAGCTCGCCTTCTTTGGGATCTAGACCATAGATGCGATAAAGCTCATCAGACCATACTACGCGGTTGGCTTCAATATACCACTCCCAACTGCCAAGCCGCGCAATTTTCTGGGCTTCAGCCAGTTGAATTTCTCGTTGTTTTATCCGAGCCTCGGCCCATTTGCGTTCGATTGTATAGCCAAGCTGGGTGCCAATAAAAACCATAATTTCCAAAAGCGACTCGTCGGGCTTCGAATCCCTGTCAGAGAAAAATTCTAATAAAGCGACCACTTGTTTTTCTATCCAGACCGGAAAAACAGAAATTAGTTTGAGACCGACAGCACTCACCACCTTATTGTGATTTTGGTGTGACTCAAAATCTGTTGTCCAGGCTGGTTGGCCGGTCGCTACTACCTGGTTCAGAAGTTCTTTATAAAAAACCGGTTCACCATTATTTTGTAGACTGTCTTTTAGCGGGGCAAAGTATTCGACATCATCTATATGCCAAATAGAGGTGGAAATGAGGCGGCTCGATGCATGCAGGTCGGCCAGATAGACGTGGCCGGCCGGCCAGCCGGTGTAATTGCACAGCCGCTCTAACGTCAACTGCATCACCGCCTCAACTGTCCTATGTTCGTTGGTCGCTACGGCAATATCTTGAAGCAGCTGCATCCGGTTGGTACGATTAATAATAAGCTGCTCCAGCGTAGTCTCGA
>JAGRBZ010000038.1:20212-34548 GCA_020433805.1 Anaerolineae bacterium | reverse complement strand
GGCCCCGAAGGACTCCTCATCGGGCTCGCTGAGCAGCTCGGGTAAAGCGTTCTCGTATAGGTGCGGAAGAGTACCGCCTTGCGGCAAGCAAACGGCTAATTAGGATACATTCATTGGTGTATAACAACCGATTGCAAGGGGCGGCTCGCCACGTACCCCGCCGCTGAGCCGGAGCGTTGGGCGGCTTTGTGAAATACTCAGACGGCTACAAAGTTAACGTTTTGTTTTTGATTGAGACGCAAATTGACGCTGATATCCACTAAATTTTTATATTTATCTGCGAGAATCCGCATCTGAAAAAAATTAAATGGGAAAAATAACCACATTATTTGTCAGAAAAGTCCTTGGGGAAGTCGATAGTGACATTGATAAGCATGCCTGGGTGCAGTCGATGGGAATTGAGTTAAACCGACCGGTTTACATGATTCCGGATACTCACTATTATTCATTTTTTGAAAGGGCTGCTGCCATTGATCGCAATGGTACAACGTTGCCGCTAAGAGCCGGCGCGGCGATGCGCAGCGATGACTACGGGGCATTTGGGCTGGCCTGGAAATCGGCGACCACGCTGCGGGGGTCTTATAACCGGGCCGAGCGTTATGCGCGGGTGCTAACCAGTGTTTCCACCTATGAAGTCGAGGCCACGCAGAAAGGGGCGTACATGCATTTGCATCGTTCCGGGGAGAGACATCTCGGTATGCGCTTATCGAACGAAGCCACCATTGCCAGCATTTTATCGATCAGCCAAGAAGTGTCCACCGAAACCATTCATCCGCTAGCCGTCTATTTCAAGCATGCCGCTCCAAGGTCCATTACCGATCATGAAACCTATTTTGGGTGTCCCGTGCATTTCGACTCGGATAGGGATGCACTCCTCTTTTCAAATGAAAGTCTACAGACACCCAACAAGCTTGGTGATAAAAGTATTTCAAAATTTTTTCAATCGCATCTTGAAACTGAACTTTCGAAGCTTGAAGATGAGACCGACCTTGATCAGCAGATTCGGCAGCATGTAACGCAATCGCTAAGTGAGGGTATTCCCATCCTCTCTGATGTGGCCCATCATTTTGGGATGAGTGGCCGAACCTTGCAACGACGGCTATCGGCGTTGGGCTACTCGTATCAAACATTGGTTGATGAATCACGGCGACAGTTAGCCGAGCGTCTGTTGCGCGAAACCGACTTTTCCCCTGTTGAAATTGCATTTATGACCGGCTTTTCCGAACAAAGTGCTTTTGCCCGCGCATTTAAACGTTGGGCCGGGCAAACCCCCCGAAATTTTCGCATCCATCATCAGCTTTAACCCCAACACGTACATAACTCAATCTGTACCCCATCAGACCTGACAGGTTTTGGAGATACTTTTCAGAGAAAGATTAAAGGTATTCGGGCAATGTAGTCAGATTAAGGCCCGTTTGGAAACCTGTCAGGTTTTGTGCTCGGTGGCAACTTGGGTTACATATTTGGCGTGGCGTGTCAAAAAATTGGCCGAGATCGTCAATAAATATCCTCGCTTATTTGTTATTATGGCTTGTAACTAAAGGTTGCTTTTCAATCACTTGCTAACCTGCATATTTGAAAAGCAATTTCATTTACTCACTTTAAGGAGCAAGCAATGACACACTTCAATAATAACACGACATCTGATTTTACAGGGCCCATTCTGGTTCTTGGTGGAACCGGAAAAACGGGTCGCCGCATCGTCGCCGGTCTACAGGCAAAGGGCCTTCCGGTTCGAATTGGTTCGCGCTCTGCATCGCCGCCTTTTGACTGGAACAATGAGAAAAGCTGGGATGCTAGCCTGGCAGGTGTTGAAGCGATATACATCTCCTATTCACCCGATTTGGCTATACCGGGAGCAACCGATGCTATTCAAGCTCTGGTTGACCGGGCCAAAAAACACGGTGTCCAGCGATTGGTATTGCTGTCCGGTCGGGGAGAAGCCGAGGCCCAGGCCTCTGAACGCATTGTTCAAGAAAGTGGTCTGGAATGGACGATTGTTCGAGCCAGTTGGTTTTATCAAAATTTCTCTGAAGGCGCTTTTGTTGATATGATTTCGGCCGGACAGATCACCTTACCGGCCGGCGATACACCCGAACCCTTCGTTGATGTTGATGATATTGCCGATGTCGCTATCGTAGCATTAACCGAGTCAGGCCATGTCGGAGAGGTTTATGAAGTGACAGGCCCGCGTCTGATGACGTTTACAGATATTGCGGCAGAACTGTCAGAAGCAACAGGTCGCGAGATTACCTACATTCAGCCCCCCCACGAGGCCTTTGTGGCTGAAGTGGCGAATTCCGGTGCGCCTAAGGACGTTGTTTGGATATTGGATTATCTTTTCTCTACGGTTTTGGACGGTCGAAACGCATATCTGACCGATGGGGTGCAGCGTGCCCTGGGCCGCCCACCACGAGATTTCGCTGAGTACGCGCGAACTGCCACCGCCGCTGGCGTATGGTAATAACAGAGGAAATGTCATGATCAATGCGATAGATGCCCAGATTAGGGATGCTATTCGTACCTGGGCAAGAGATATCGATCTAAAATTAGTACAAAAACCGTTATATAAGGAGACATACGAATGCGTTTTATGCTGAAAGCTACGTGGAAACAACCGCTTGATGAGACAATGATGGCCCTTTTGCCCGCCGAGGAAGCCAGAGCGGATGAGTTAGCCGAACAAGGGATTATGGAAGCCTTGTATCTCCCGGCTGACCAATCAGGCGCGTGGACAGTTTGGCAATGTGAATCGCACAATCAAGTCCAAGAAATCGCCCAGACGCTGCCGCTGTACAAGTTTCTGAACTTCGAGATTACGCCGTTGGAAGATTGAGACCAATTCGCTGGGCTAGGATGGACAGAGTCAACATAGCAACTCGGCTTTGTCAATTTAGCCGGAGAATAACTGTAATCATTTTTTTATGAGTTACGCAGTTCAAAAGGTGACAGTCACTTTTTGGCGAAAATGAACGTCCGTTTAGCCCAAACAGGTCGATTTATCACATCTAAGTGACTGTCACCTTGTTCGCTGCACCCAACTGCGTAAGTATTATTTCTATCAAAGTTACGCATCTAATTTTTTAAGGGAGTTTTTCCATGTTCATCGAGAGTATTTTTCAAATCACGTTAATCTTAGCCACATTTTTCACTTCGCTGGTGGTGGGCTTCCTGTTTGCTTTTGCGATTGTTGTGATGCCAGGTATCAAAGCCTTACCGGATCGCGAGTTTATTCGCGCATTTCAGGTTATCGATGGTGTGATTCAGAATAATCAACCTCTTTTTATCGTCGTTTGGGTCGGTTCTGCCTTGACCCTCATTGTTTCCGCCATTTTCGGCATGTGGCAACTGGATGGTATTTCCCGAGTCACCCTATTACTGGCTGCATTCGCCTACATTGTTGGAGTTCAGCTTCCAACCATCACCATAAATGTCCCGTTAAACAATCGACTACAGACTCTCGATGTATCTTCAGCAGATAACATCATGCAGAAACGGTTTCGCGATGATTTTGAATCCCGGTGGAACTTTTGGAATTCTTTCAGGACCATTCTAGCAAGTCTGGTATCTGTGACATTAATGATTTTGCTTTAATGTTTTCTTGAATAAAATACACCTACCATAACTCTTGAAAGGCAAATCACCACGCCTTATTACCTTTTGGCACCGGAGAAATAATAGGCGTTCTGTTCAAAATGTAAGTGCCATCGTAACGATCATCGGTGGCGTAACCGTGGGTGAGAACGCGGTCGTTGCCGCCGGCTCGGTCGTTACCAAGGATGTCCCGCCTAATGCGCTCGTCGGGGGTAATCCGGCGAAAGTCATTCGCTCGATTGAAGAATGAAGAATGAGGGATGGGATCGCTCACAAGGGCTTTTAGCCGTCCAGCAAGCACTCGTTGCGCTCACGGCTATCGGCTAAAGCCAGGCGTTACCGCCAAAGACAACCCAGACCACCCAATTGGAGCTATTAAAATGGTCGTAATTGAGCCAGCTAAGGCCTCAGACGTTCAAGAAATTAAACAAGTTCTTAGCCAAACCTGGATAAATACCTATGGTCCCTTTCTGTCTCACACCACTATTCAGAAAGTTACAGATGTTTGGCATGCTCCTGAACTCTTGGAGGCTCAAGTTAAAAATTCGGACATCTTTTTTCGTCTTGCCAAAGATGAGAGTGGGATTATTTTGGGGCTTATCACAGCCCAGCAATATGATGAGGACACCCTTATTGTCGCTCGCTTATATGTACGGCCTCAATCGCAACGACAAGGTATTGGCTCTAAACTATTGAATGACACAATGAGCATCTATTCGCACGCTAAAAAATTTCAATTGGCCGTTGAAGCCCAAAACGAAAAGGGAATAAGTTTTTATCGAAAGCAAGGTTTCGATGAGGTAGGACGAAGTGTGGAAAAGATCGAGGGCGAAACGCTAGAAGTCATTCACATGGAGAAAAACCTGACGTAATCGACTGAAGCAATGTACCCAACTGCGTAACTCATAGCCCGGACGAGCCGCAACCAAACAGAACGAGATAATCCACGAAGGCAGACAAAGGAACACTAAATCTTTCTTTTATTGATGTAAATTCGTGCCCTTCGTGGATCGATAGCACAACATTAAACCGTGGCGAGTGGAAAAAAACCCCGTTTTTTGCCTAAATCGCAAGCATGTTGCCCAATTTAGCCCAACCATAAGCCTTTGCCGCTCTCATGTTCAAGAAAAACCGGGGTTCTAACGCTACCGCGATTTAGTGCAAAGCTACCCGTGGATCAAACTTCTTGCTTTTTTGGTTAGAAGTGAGCATCAAAACCCTGGTTTCTAAAGGCGAAGTTCGACAGGAGATTCCTTCTGTAGGGGGTTACAACGATACCCCTAGCAGTCCTCGGGTAATCTGAAAGTCAATATTGCCCTGGCGGTACAGTTTTGGCATGGTGGTGCGGGAAACAACAGCGATAACACTATCCAGAATTTGTTCCGGCCACAAGGCATTGTCTCCCGTGAGCAACAGATCAATATCTTCCCCAAATCGCTGCTGAAAGGCGGCGTCGGCGGTAATTTGGAAGACGGGTACCAAAGGATGGCTTGGCAGCGGATGTTCACCGACGTAGACCACTAACCTATCTACGCCTGTGGCTCCCAGCCCAGTTAGGGTTTCAACCCAATGGGTCGAGGCCATTTCCATAATGTGGAAGCCGGGGGTCGCCGGCCGCTGGCCGTAGCTCAGTGAAGGCGTGCCGGATGAATCGTCCGGGAGAATTTCTCGATAGCTGGCGTTGGTCAGCAAGCCGCCCTGTTCCGGCACCACTACGGTGCCGCCACGGGCCACAACGAGCCGGGTAAGGCGGGCCAGGCTGCGGGCCGCATCGGCTGCGATCGAACCGGCGCTGACCAACCCCAGCCGCAGCGCCTCCAGACCGACCGTTTCACGCGAAGCGACCCCGGCGGCGGAAATTTCGGCTGTGAACCAATCCTCCATCTTGTGCATAACCCGTTCCAGACCGCCATCCAACTGGACGCTGGCCCAGCCAAAGCGCTGCGGATTAAGTCCCATTTGCTCGATGCGCTGCCGGATGTAGTCGTTATGGGTTTGCTCGCAGCCGTGCTCCAGCAGCAGGCCGTGTTTGACCAGCGGGTGGGTTAGATAGCCCAGCAAGGTGCGAATATAAAGCTCCTGCGATGCGCCGCCGGAGGCTCCGCAGCCCTCGGTGTGCACCAGGCCGACAAAGCGCGAGAGGTGTTGCTCGCGCCCCAGCCCTTTCTGGTTCAGCCTATCAGCGGTCATTCGGGCAATTTGTCCGGCGCAGAGGCTGGTGGGTAGGATCAAGCCGACCTGGTCGGTGGCGTAGCCGTCAGGGGTTCGAAATGCTTCAAAGGTTTGGGCGGATACCGGCACGCTGCTGTCTGTTTTTAGCGGGATGCCGGTGCCGTCGGGGAGTTCCGCCGCCAACAGTTGATCGAGATGGGTGGCGTCGGTTTGCCGCCAGTCGCGCCAGATTTGTACCTGGGAATGGCCGGCCTTTTCGCCGACGCTGCGTGCGCCTGAGGCCACCGCCAACGTCTGTTCAAACATTTGCTTGCCCAGTTCATCCATCGGCGTGCCGTGGAGATAAAGCCCGGCGTTAACATCCATTTCCTGGGAGAGAAGCTGATAGCGACGGCTGGTGGTGACCACTTTGAGTGTCGGCACAAAGGGAAAGTTGGTAATCGAACCGTTGCCCGTCACAAAAAAGATCATGTTACAACCGGCAGCGACCTGACCGGCGATGCTTTCCAGATCGTTGCCGGGGCTGTCCATAAAGTAGAAGCCCGGCTGCTGCATCGGCTCTCCATACTCAATCACCGCATCGAGCCGCACGTCGGGGTTGCGCTTCATCGCCGCCCCGATCGATTTAAGGGTGATGTTATACAGCCCCCGAAATTTGTTGCCGCCGGAGGGATTGCCCTCGGCGCTGGAGCCGTGCCAGGCAACCCGTTCTTTGAAGCGCTCTATCGTGGCCAGAAACTTGCGGGCCGTCGCCACATCCTTAACCTTTTGCAAAGCATACGACTCTGCGCCGATGAGTTCGTCGGTTTCGGCCAGGTTGGCCGCACCGCCGTAGCGAATGACTTCCCGGGCAACCCAGGCCGCCAGCGGATTGCCCGAAATACCGGAGAAGGCGTCGGAGCCGCCGCACTGCAAGGCAATCTTGAGATGGGCCACCGATTCCTCTGTGCGCGGCACGCTGTTCACGCTATCGAGCCAGCCTTTGACGATGGCTTCGCCGCGCTCTAAGTTGCTCTGGAAGCTGCCGGTCAGCGATAGCAAGTGATGCGGCACTGCGTCGAGCGGATAGGCGTTGGCTGTGAGATAATCGCGCAGCATCGCATTGGTGATCGGTTCCAGCCCGTAATCAACGGCCAGCACCGCACCCACGTTGGGATGGACCATAAATCCGGCCAGCGTGCGCAGCAGTAGATCGCGGTTGTTGGGCTGCGCCACTCCGCCTTCGGTGTGGGCTACGGCCACGATGCCGTCAATATTCGTGTAGTTAGCCGCTATTTCTTCTAGCCGCCGGGCCAACTGCTGCACATAGCCGGCGGTGCGAGAGGTCGTGCCCAGCAGCACAATCGTATTGCGCGTGCCCACGCCCCGGTTCCCGCTGCGGCGATAGCCCAGAAAAGTGCGGCTGTGTTCGTAAAGCGGAACCTGCTCCGCTGCCCGGAAGATCGACTCATCAAGCTGATAGGGCTGAATGCGCTCTTCAAAGTTGGGGGTGGAGAGCAGCGTAAAATCGAGGCGGCGTATGCGCAGCGCGTCGAGCATACCGGCGTTGCAGACGTAAGCGCCAGGCTCAATCGCTCGCAGGGCAAAGCCAAAGGGCAACTGCCACGATAAAAGCGGTTCGCCGGTGGCGATAGGCTGCACGGCAAAGCGGTGCCCTTCCATAACCGTATGATCGAGGGTGAATTGGTGGTTTCCGGCGGCGATGGTCGAGCCTTGCTCCAGGCGTTGGGTGGCAATCGCCACATTGTCGCCGACCATCGGCAGCCGGGCTATCGTATCGAGTTGAAAGGTTTTGGTCATGGTTTTCCTATGAAAGGTTTGGGGGGCTTATCTATTATTCTCGGATTATAGCACCGGCGACGTTGTCCACAACAATGGGTGTTTCGAAGATTTGCGTTTCCGGCACGGCATTGAAGGTGTCGCGTATTCGCCGGCGGAACTTCTCGCCGTGCCATTTTTCGGCATGCGCTTTCTCCCGCCACAAATAAACGCCGCCGGCAATGCCCCGCTCGCCATCGTACAGATAGTTCTTGCGGATTAAATCGGGGTTGGCTCTCCACTCCTTGGCGGAGGCTTCATAGTGAAGTAGTGTCTCTTCTCGCGTCATTCCGTTAGGTATTTTGAAGGTGATGATTTCAGTTATCATAAGCGGTACTCCCAAAACTCCTGATCAAACGTTTGGCCGAACTTTTCTATTTTGGTGGGCGGCTCAATTATCGCAAAGCCTAGCTTTTTGTATAACTTGCGGGCATTTTGCAGGCAGCTATAGGTCTCCAATTGCACCACGCGCATGCCGTGCGTTCTGGCGTGGTCAATGGCTTTGTTCACTAGAGCCTGGGCGACCCCTTGCCCTCTGAATTTGGTCGAAACCAGCACGAAATTGAGGAAAGCGACTTCATCGGCAATTTTTGAAATAGCAATCGATCCGGCTCGCTCGCCGTCGATTTCAACCATCCAAAAGGTATCAAATGGCACGGCTTTTTCACAAAACGCCACGACCTTGGCCGCGATATGTATTTCAAAATATGGATCGAATTGAAATTCTCGGGTGTAGATTTCGCCATGCTGGGAGATTATCCAGCCTAGATCGCCGGGGTGTAGGGTTCTAAGTATTTGTGTCATTTTCCTAGACAAAATCTGCTTCGATGGCAGGGATGATATCCACAAATTCAAAGTAGGGCACGGTAAAGAGCTGTGAGTCCCGAATAGAGTCCATCAGCCCATAGAAATCGGGAATAGAGTTGGTTTCAAATACGGCGATGTCGCTGCACTTTGTGGTGAAGGCTTCCGTATCATAGAAGCGAAGCGTAATATTGGGATATTTCTCCAGCAGCGGCGCTAACGCTTTTGCGGCGAAATCAGAGCGCTCAGCGTGCGATAAGGTCAGCCAGGCCCGGCTGGCGTTCATATGAACAAAAAAGGTGACTGTCTGTTGCATCGGTTAGCTCGCCCGCATGATTTTTTCGGCAATGTTGGGCACAAGTTTGTTGAGCCACAGAAGCTGCTTGATCTTGCCGATGCGTACTTCCGTATGGTTGCCTTTGAAACTGCGCCAGAATTCATCGACCAATTCCTCCGGTGAGATTTTACCATGACCTCGCCCCTGAGTCATCGATGTCTCGACTAAAGCCGGGATGATCTCAAAGACCTTGATGGGCGTCGACTCGAGCTGCCATCGTAACGATTTAGTAAAGATGTGCAGGGCGGCTTTGCTGCCACAGTAGACGGGCGCACTTTGCTTCGGCACAAAGCCAAGTCCGGACGATACGTTAATGATGGCCGCTTCTTTGTGTTTGCTGAGTTGCGGGATAAACAGTTTGGTTAAGTATAAAGGGCCAAGGACGTTGGTGTTGATTTCAGCCTCGATTAAGTCCAGCGGTTGGGTCGGGTCGGAAAAATCGTAGTTGTACTGAACACCGGCATTGTTGATAAGAATATTGACCTGGGGATGGCGCTGCGGCAGTTGTTCCAGCGCAGCCACGTCGCTAACATCGAGACATTCTGTTTTGATGCCGGGTAGCATGGCTTGAACCTGGGCCAGCTTGGCTGCATTACGACCAACAATGATAACATCATTCTTCTCTTGCCAAAATCGTTTGGCCAAGGCCAGGCCGATGCCGGAACTTCCACCTGTGATCAGTACGGTATTTTTTGTCGTTTCCATGAGTATCTCCTTTAATGAATGGGCTGACTGAATGAATGTGATGCTCATGGTACAGGGGAATAACCGCTATCGCATTATCCTATGTTAATTTTTTGTGATTGCGCCGCTCGGATCCGGCTCAACGAAACCGGCGTGATGCCCAAATACGAGGCGATGTGATACTGCTTTAAGCGGCCCTCTAAACCAGGGTATTCCTTGAGAAAGCGTAAGTAGCGGGTTGTGGCATCATCGAGCAAAAGTTCACTCTCGCGTTTTTCCTTTTTGATATATAAGCCTTCGGCCACTTTGCGGTTGATGATCTGCCAACACGGGTGTCCGGCAGAGAGCGTCTGGTAGGCTTCGTAATGGGCAACCAGAAGTAATGAGTCCTCGATAGCGTCTATAAAGAGCCGTGATGGTTCTCCCAGAAGTAAGCCACTATAGGCCGCCACAAAACCGTTTTCAATGCTGAACGATTTTATGAACTCGTTGCCGGCGGCATCAATGTAGTAAAAGCGCAGCAAGCCGGAAACGACAAACCCCAAGGTCTGCGGTATCTCACCGGCCCGGACGAAGAAACACTCTTTTTCTAGCCGAACCGGGTGAAAGATGTCTTTTGCTTTTTGCAATTCCTCGTCCGGAACAGGCGTAAATGATTGAAGAGCTTTGAAAAATTGTTTGTACATAGTTATTGCCAGTGTAGGTGATAAACAACGAGCATTTTACAAACCGACTGAAAGCCTGGGATAAAAGCGCAATCTTTCCTGGCGACAATGCTCTGCGTTGTCGCATCTTTCGGGCACTCAGCGTCCCGTAGGGCGTTCCAACGCAGAGCGTCGGAACGAATGTAACATTACGGGCCTAAGTACGCCGGAAGTAAGCCGTTTTTTGACCCCTACTCCTTACTCCTAATTTGGATATATAAGTGTCAACTTGGGTTAATTAGCTAACTCTAAGAAAAACTCGAAAAATATTTTCCCCGTATCTATTGACGGCTTTGCTTTTACTAACTCCTCCACCTTGTAATGGTGGCTTTCTATTAGCGCTCTATCTTGTAAATAGATCGCGTTACCGGTTTCCAAATCAAACTCAGGGTGAAATTGGGTGCCAAACAAACGCTGTTCGGTATTGATGTATGCCTGAATTTCAGTATGCGGATTGGTGGCAATCAGTTCTGAGCCGGCAGGCAATTCAGTGACTTCGTCAAAATGGTGCTGCCATACGGTTTCTGTTTCCCTTACACCCAGGATATTCATCCCCAGGTCGGTGAACGCGGCCTCTTTCCAGCCCGCTTCAAATCCATTGGGCGATTTCCGTACGGCGTGACGCCCTACTAATGCCAGAGAGAGCAACTGATGCCCATAGCATATGCCCATTTGAGGTATGCCTTTATTTTTTGTTTCCTGAATAAAGATGACCGCGTTCTGGGTGAATGGTTCTTCGTTGACGATAGAATATTCAGACCCGGAGTGAATGACATGGGTGAAGCCGCCATGTAGCAGTTCAAGAGGAAACGACTTTTCCGTGCCTATGGATAAAGCTGTAATTTCAGCATCGGTCGGCATCCAGCTCTTGATGGCCGGTGCTTCTACTCTGGAGATTGAGTAATCCAGGATTAATATCTTTTTGCGTCTCATTTTATCTCAACTTTTCTGTGCCCTTCTGAAAGGAACATTGGTTGTTTTACCGCATGAACAACCCTACTGGGCAAGTGCAATCGTTCGATTTTGCTGCGCAGACACGTAAGCGGCTTCCATGACTTCGGTCAACGTCGTAGCATGAGCCAGATTATGCGATCCGTCAGCCCCTTCCCGAATTTGAGCAACCCACAATTCAAAGGGTGTAGCCAGGTCCTTGGGCAAGTCAATGTTGACGTCTTGCGGTGTTTCCCGTTGATATATCGTTAATTTTTCGTCGCCAAAACCGTAGTAAACCCGACCTGACGACCCTTGCACCTCGATTTGGATCGGCGCTTGCCCACTAACAAATCCGGTCTCGGCCACGCCGATGACGCCATCGGCAAAGCCAAGCGTAACGACGGCCTGATCTTCAACAGCGCGTTGGGTGAAATATCCAAACGTGGCCTGAACCGACTGCGGTCTTCCTAGAAATTCTTGAAGCAGGTAAACCGGATGACAGCCAAGATCGATCAATGCTCCCCCACAGGCTTGTTCAGCCTTATAAAAGTGGGCAGGGAGCCAGCCTTCAGGGTTTTGCGGTGTCGAAACCGCTCCGTCGTGAGCTAATCGGACGCGGGCATATGACACATCTCCCAACGCTCCCTGATTGATTAGGCCCTTAATCGCTTGCGTATAACCGTGATACAGCCTCGGCAGCGAAACGCAAAGTTTGATGTTATGCTCTTGAGCCGCATTCAATATGGTCAGCGCAGCGGTTTTTGCGGGAGCCAATACTTTTTCGGTGAAGATATGTTTTTTTGCTTTGGCTGCGGCGACCATTACCGCTTCGTGCATATGGGTTGGCGTTGTCACAATGACCCCATCAATATCGGGTCTACTTAAAAGATCATCAAGGTGTTGATAGACTTGTAACCCACGTTTCTCGGCCTCGTGCTGTCCACGCTCATAAATTTCATCCCAGACGGCAACAACTTTGGTGTCCGGATGTTGTGCGGCATCTTGCAAATAATCTTTAGCGTGCACATGCCAAAAGCTTAGTAAAGCCAGTTGTAACATCTCTGCCGCTCCTTTAAAAACGTATTAAGCAAATTTATCTGATAGTCTTTCCAAAGTGTTTTCATTTCTGCTGAACGCTAACCTATAGCTTGCCAGCCGGCTAACGTCGTGGGGATTTAGCAGCTTACGGCTGGGCAAGACACGATACATTATACACCATCTTTGTTAGCAAAGTGAGGTTGAAAATCCGAGATGTCGCCAGTGACGGTGAGGCCCGATGGATCGGGGTGCTATCATGGCTGTGGTCATTTCGATGAGCTACAACGGCTCCTTATCGGAGCCGGATCTGATCATCGACTATGGTCGGCAGGCATATTTGCTTGTCGCCGGCTAAGTGCCTAACTTTAACTCTGGCCCGGCGCAGGGATCACGACCAACTGTTGCTCTTAATGTGGGGTGCGACTCGCTCAGAGTCGCACCCATAGTTACCGGTTTGGCCTTTGTGAACGGATCAGGGCAGCTGCCTGATGACGGTAGCCCTGAATGGCACGGCTAATAGCTCTGCCAGCGGGGCATAGGCACCGCTGGCCATAACTTCCTGCATCGCCGCCGCTCGCACCTCAGCCGACTCCCAATCGGCAATCTCAACCAGGATGTCGGGGTTATCAAGCACCTCGTAGCGGGTGCTGCCCAGGAAACCGGGCGCGTCTGGCCCATGTTTGGCCTCAACACGCTCGAGCAGACTCTTGAGCGCAGCCCGCCGACCTGGTTTGGCCTGTAGTTCGACGATTACCTTGATGGACATATCAACAGCTCCTTAGGATCGAGAATCAAATAACTTCTGCACTTGAGTTTAGGTAATTGGTAAATAGCAACTGGTAATTGGTTATTCAATCTCCAGTCTCCAATTACCAGTTACCCATTATCCAACAGACTTGGGTAAGTTAATTAACTCCTACTCCCTTATCTACGGTGTGAATTCGGATACCTATACATCTACCCGGTGCAGGTTGCACTGTAAATCGAGCCGCTGACGATAACGACTGCGTCTGTGGCTTGCGGATAGGCCCGAATGCATGCCGTTTGCCAGCCGGTTATGCCCGTGTAATACTGCACTAAGACGCCGACATTCGTTGCCGTTCCGGGGATCGCCAATGTGACGCCCTGATTGATGTTGAAAACACCGCTCGATTGGCTCTGCCCCGGCGAGCCGGGAAGATTATACGAAACGTAGTATTGGACAAAGAACGCGCCGGTGTTATAGACCGTAATATTTGACGGCGGAATGGGCGTTGGCGTACTGGTCGCCGTCGGTGTGTTGGTTGGCGTTGCGGTGTCCGTTGGCGTGGCCGTCGGTGTGCTGGTTGGCGTTGCGGTGTCCGTTGGCGTGGTCGTCGGTGTGCTGGTTGGCGTCGCGGTGACTGTTGGCGTGGCTGTCGGCGTCGGCGTGTGGGTGGGAGTTTGGATGGGGGTGTTGATGGGCGTGGGCGTCGCGCTCGAAAGACTCTTTATGACCAGTGGCACATAGACGGCGTGGGCATTATCGGCGGTGGCGACGACCATCAGGGTAGCACCGGTGAAACTGATCGTATAGTTGGCATTGGCGGCCAAACTGCCTTGGGTAATGGCGTAACTGCCCGGCGGGCTACCGGCTGTGGCTATGGTCGCCAGCGCACCCGTCAGCACGGTTTCGGCCGTGTCGCCATTCATCAGGCCGCTGACGGTGTAGGTCAGAGTTGGGTTGGCCTCGCCATAGGCGCGCGTCTTGTCGTCGGCGATAATCATCAGCGTGGCCGGAACGCTTTCGAACGTAACGGCCTGCGTGGTGCTGCCGACCTCGTTGCCGGCCGTAACGGTGATCGGGCCGAAGCTGCCGGCCAGCACCAATACCAGCAGGGCTACCAGGGTGGTGCGTCTTGGTCTGTGCATTGCTTGTGCTCCTGTGTTATTGGAACAGATGGTGATTTTCGTTCACTATGATATACTTCCGGTACTTTAACGAAACGCCATTAATTCATCATTATCTGGGACGATCTTGGCTGGATTAACTTTTTCTTTACTCGGTCGATTACAAATCGAGCATAGCCAACGGGGAGCGATCACCCTCACCAACCGCAAGGCCATCGGACTGCTGGCCTATCTCCTGATCGAGTCGGATCATGCCCATAGCCGTGAATTTCTGCTGGGCTTGCTGTGGCCCGACCTGCCGACGGCGGCAGCGCAAAACAATCTCCGCGTCACCTGGGCCAAGCTTCAAAAAGCGCTGGGTACGAACGATGCCGACGAGCAAC
>JAGRBZ010000038.1:0-20112 GCA_020433805.1 Anaerolineae bacterium | reverse complement strand
CTACCTGATCGGCGATCGGCTCGCCTTGGGCTTCAACCCGCTCAGTGATCACGATCTGGATGTGGCCCGCTTTCACACCTTGATCGAGACCTGCCGCCGCCATCCGCACCCTGACCCCCGCGCTTGCGCCGAATGCGCCGCTCGGCTGACCCAGGCGCTCGATTTGGTGCGCGGTGATTTTTTGGACGAATTCTCGCTCGGCAACTGCTTGCAGTTCGACGACTGGCTCCTGATGCAGCGCGAACACTACCGTATGCAGATAACGTCGGCGCTGGAACAGTTGGCGGCCTTTCACGAACGCGCCGGTCACCTGACCGAAGCCGAACGCACCATCCGTCGTTGGCTCGAATACGACTTGCTGAACGAAGCCGCCTATCGTCACTTGATGCGGGTGCTGGCCCGTGCTGATCAGCGCAGTGCCGCCCTGGATGCCTACGAAACCTGCCGCCGCGTGCTGGCCACCGAGCTAGGCCTGGCCCCGGCCATTGAAACCGTGACGCTGGCCGAACAAATCCGCGCCCGCGCGCCGCTTGAGTCGCCTTCAACGCAGGCGGCCCTACCACTCGTTCTGACGCGCTTTTTTGGCCGCCAACCGGAATCCGCCCGCCTGGTCGATCTGCTGTCGCGCCGAACAGTCAGGCTGGTGACCCTGGTCGGCCCCGGCGGCGTCGGCAAGACGCGCCTGGCGATCGAGGTGGCCCACCGCATGGCCGGCGTTTTCGTTCATGATATCTGCTTTGTCGAATTGGCCGGCGTGGCTGATGGAAGCACTGTAGACGACGCGGTCGCGGCGGCGCTGCGGTTGCCGACCAACACCGGTCGCTCGTCCACCGGTGCCATTGTGGATTACCTGCGCGATAAGACCGTGCTTCTGGTGCTGGATAATTGCGAACACCTGGTGAAAGCGTGCGCGGGCCTGGTCCAAACGCTCTCCCGCGAGGCAGAGGGACTGACCGTACTGACCACGAGCCGCATTCCGCTTCATCTGGCCGAGGAGCACGTGGTCCGGCTGGAACCCTTTGCCACCCCCGATATCAATGGCGCGGCACAGCTTACGGTAGCGGACTCACTGAGGTTTGACTCGATTCAGCTATTCACCAACCGCGCGGCGCAAGCACTGCTGCATTTCACGCTGACCGACGCGAATGTGGTGGCGGTCGCTCGGATCTGCCAGCAGCTCGACGGCATCCCCTTGGCCATCGAAATCGCCGCCGCGCAAGCCCGCGCCCTGCCCATCGAAGCCATCGCCGAACGGCTGGACCAACGTTTCGCCTGGCTAAATCGGCGGGTGGGCGAAACCATACCGCGCCAGCGCACCTTGCAGGCCCTGATTGATTGGTCCTACGGCCTCTTGAGCCATCAGACGCGCTCGGTCTTGCGCCGATTAGCCGTTTTTGCCGGGGGGTGGACACTCGAAGCCGCCGAGGCAATTAGTGCGCCGGAAGAGCCATGCGCCGAGGCGCTAGCCGAACTGGTCGACCACTCGCTGGTGGTCTTTGGGGCCGATGCCGAGCGCCGGCGCTACGGAATGCACGAAACCATCCGCCAGTTTGCCCAGGAGCAACTGCGCGGCAGCGATGTGGAGGCCGATGTGCTGGAACGGCATGCCCGCTACTATGCGCGGCTCGTCTCCCACACGGTCGAGAACCGGGCCAGGCAGACGTTGCCCGAGCGGCTGCGGACGGTCCAGGTCGACCACGATAACCTGCGCCGTGCGTTCGAATGGTTGGTTGCTCATGACCGTGAGCAGGCATTGGCCCTGGTCGCCCGGTTAGGAACGAACCTGAAGTTTTGGGAACTGGGTGGATTTTTCCAGGAAGGACGCCGCTGGCTGCAACGAGTATTGGAGGAAACTGAGGAATCGGTTTCAATCCGGCGGGCGCAAGCCCTGCTGGCGGCGGCCGAGCTATCCTCGGCGATCTCCGATTTTGAGTACGGATTGCTGTGTGCGCGGCAAGCACAGCAGTTGTTTCAGCAGCTTGGCGATCAGCGGGGGGAGATCGACGCCCGGTTGATGTATTGCGACCTGGCTCGCTATGCCGGCGAACTCACGCATTTGCAAACGCAGATCGAAGAAGCACTGCAGATGGCCGAGCAGATCGCTTATACGGCCGGGATGGCGAAAGGTAAACAGTTACTGGCGATAAATATTGCGTATACGACGGATGAAATTAAAGCGGCCATTCCGTATGACCTTTCGAGCGTCGCGCTGTGGCGCGAACTGGAAAGCCCGTTTGAACTGGCCACGGCCCTTAATCTTCTTGGCGCAGACTTGATGGAAATCCACGAATACGCGGCAGCCAAACAGGCATTGCTCGAATGCCGGGATATCTATCAATCGCTGGGCTACCGGCGCGGCGTTGCCTTGGCCATACATAACCTGGGAGAAACCGCGCAAATGATGGGGGAGTATACGAGCGCCAGGGAATTACTGTGCGAGTCGCTGCGCATTCGCCACCATTTAGGACTGCGGCGAGGCTATGCCTACTCATTTGAATCGCTCGCTCGGGTGAATGAAGCGGAAGAACGCTACGAACGCGCTGTTCAACTCTGGGCGGCAGCTGCTACCTTGCGGGTTCGCATCGGCGCGCCACTCGAGCAAGTGGCCCAGAAGTATAGCGAGGATGCTTTGACCAGGCTGCGCGCTCGGCTCGGGCAGGTGAGCTTTGAATTAGAATGGGCAAAAGGGGCGACGATGACCACCGAACAAGCGATCACGCTCGCGCTGGGTTGAGCGCGTTCGCGCCCTGGTTAAAAACGAGAATGGTACCTTTTCATCATGGCATTATTGCCGCTTGATTTCATAACTAATATTAGACCCCGAGTTGTGAATGACCTTGGCATTCAGAAGTTCTTTATAGATTGGCTCTGGATCAGCGCCATTTAGAACTTGTCCACACTGCGTTTTATCCAATTCAGCAGCTTGGCTTTATTTTTTGGCGCTTTCTACCGTCCATCGGAGCAAGCTGAGTGACTACCAGCGTTGCACACTCTGAATCTTGCTTGAACGGCTGCCATCCGGACTATAAAGAAACGCACCTTAGACTTTTCAACAGCCCTGCCAAATCTCATTGCCAGGTTGACATGGAAATAAGTCTTTGATACGATTGACTTATCATCTCTTACCACTGCCACCACCTCAAACGCATCTTGTGAGTTAAACAGTCACTAACCATACAAAAAAATATTTCACCGATTGTAAAGTCTAACGAGGATATACCATGCAGATTTACCAGCACACTAGAGGTACCCGATTTATACTGATACTACTCCTATCGTTCGCGTTGTGGCTACTGGTCGCCTGTGGCGGCAACAGCGCTACAGAGTCGCCTCCTGCCGAGGATGCCCCAATTGCCACAGAGCCGGCCGCCACCGAGGCAGAAGCCACCGAAGCCACCACCGAGACGGCAGCCGACGAGGAGTCGTCGGCCGAAGCTGCCGCTGAGAACGTTCCAGCGGCCACAGTGGCCCAGGTTGTGGCGCTCCTTAATCTACGCACATTAGAAATGCCCGACGGCGCAACAGCGATGGGGCAATCCGAAGCCGGCAGCGTTAACCTTCAAGTAGCGCAGAGTGTGACAGATGTGGTGGATTTTTACCGCTCGCTGTTGTCTGACCAGGGCTGGCAAGAGGCCGAGGACGGCTATGTCGATGCCGCCGCCGCCACGCTCTACTTTACAAAGGACGATTTTGCAGCTAGCCTATCGGCTAGCGATATGGGCGATGGCAGCAGCACCGTATCTCTAATGCACCATGGCAACATCAGCCCCAGCACACTGCCCCAAACCGCTGATGCCGAAACCAGCTTTGCGGCACCCAATATGTTTATGTACTTCAGTCCCACCAGCGTGACCGATGTGGCCCGCTTTGTCCGCACGGAACTGGCTAACCAGGGCTGGCACGAATACACCCGCCCCAACACGGCTACTGCCGACGATCCCAACTCACAGACCCGCTCCTTTATCCAGAATGGTCTAGAGTTGACCGCCTTCATCTCTACCGCTCCGGCGCAAGACAACAAAACCGCAGTTCAGTACACTGTACTGCTGCTGCCGCTGGATATGCCGGTAGAGCCGGAAGCCGATGCCGTTGAATTGGACAAAAGCCCGATCTACCTCCACTATCAAACTCCCGCCTCTCTGGATGCCGTTGCCGAATTTTACCGCCAGGAAATGGTTGCCCTCGGCTGGGAAGAAGTGACGGAAGCCGCCGTGGAAACGCCGGAACAGGTCTCTCTAACGTTTGCCAACACGGACGAAGAGATGGCACTACAACTGCTCCTAACGGCGGATGACAACCAGACCGTGGTTACGCTAGGAGCCGGCCTTGCCGCACCGATGGCCGAAGGCGAGGATGACGCCGAATCGGATAGCCTTGAGGCCGAGACCGACAGCAGCGACACCTCTTCTCTCGAAACCGAGACGCTGTCAACCGGCGACATTCCGGCGGCACCCCTGCCTGACGATGCCACCACTGTCAAATTTGATCCCGATGGGGGTGAGCTGACCTTTACCACCACCACCGATCTGGCCGGCCTGGCCGAATTTTACCGCCAGGAAATGGCCGCCCTGGGCTGGGAAGAGGACACCTTCTTTGCAATGGAAAGTGAATCCTTTACCTCGCTCGATTTCACGCAAGGCGATGAAACGGTTTCGTTCAGTGCGTTTGACATGGTCGGCGACATTGAAGCCACGCTGGATTTAAGCAACGCGCCCTCGCTAACCGGCATATCTGCTGAAGGCGCAAGCGAAGACGCCGGTGTTACCACCGAACCGTCCGCCGATGCTCCCACCTTCACCATCAACGACTGGCCCACCCCACCCGCAGCCACCGAGGTTAACGTGGCCGGCGAACTCCTCAGCTACAAGGTGGCCATGCCTCTGGCCGACCTGGCCGAATTCTATCGCCCCACCTTCGAGATGATGGATCTGGGGACCAGTTGCCTGGATGACGCCGCCGACTATACATCTTTGTCGTGCAGTTCCGGCAATGGCGATGTCATGCTCAACTTTTTTGCCTTTGAAGGGTTTGAAGATACTGAAGTGGAAATCGACTTCACGAACTACAATTACCCGGTTGAGAGCAGTTCGTCCGGCAGTGACTCCGGTGAATTGACGGCAGAACTGAATGATGGGTTTCCTTTGCCCAGCGACAATACAGGTTACTTTAGTGAAGGTACCGAATTTAGTCGTAACCTCGTCGTAACCTCCCCCAGCGACACCACCACCCTCCTGGAATTTTATCAGGCAGAACTGTCTGCGCTGGGATGGCAGGAAGAGGACTCATCGGTAGACGGGGATACCACCACGGTAACCTTTAGCGGTCCGGACGGCAACCTGACGCTCACGCTCACCCCCTCCGGCGGTGAAACCGAGATTGGGCTGGCCTCCAAAAACCCGACCGCCGCAGAGGAGGCCGGCGTTTTGCCTCCCGCCGAACAAGCCCGCCTCTTTTTGATCAACTTTTCCGAAGAGGAACTGACCGTGACCGTCAACGATCAAGAATTTGATTTAGCCGTTGGAGCCGGTATGGATTCGCCGGATACTGCACCCAACCTGGACCTGCCGCCGGGCAGTTACACTGTCAGCTTCACCGTGGGTGGGCAATCTCTGTCTGATAGTGTGGAGGTTGGCCCGAATGAAGCCTGGGGCTTAATGCTGGATGCAGAAGGTGTTTTGCCGCTTCAAGTTTATTAACTCAGCCAACAAAGACACCCACGACGACGTTACTTCCCATGCTGTTGGCGATGTACCTTTATCGTCGAAATAAAACAACTAGAAGTTACGCAGTTCAGATTGGTTCAGTCTTAAACGATCAAATTAAGCCTAAATCAAGGTGTAAAACGGTTGAACTCCGGTTGAAGGCTTAGTTGGAGACTGAACCAATCTTATGTCTCAGTCATAACAACAACATTTTTGTGATCACAACTAACCCTTGGTGGCTCGTCCGGCAAAATTTGGCTGGCGAGTCCCCAGGGTTCTTAATTCCTCGTAAATTTTTTGCCTCTTGACAATTAACGAATATTCGTTTAATATAAACCCATGAGACACAAAGACAACAGCAAACGCGAAGCCATCGCCAAAGCCGCTATCAACCTGATCACCACGAATGGATTAGCCGACACCTCAATGTCGAAAATCGCCAAAGCCGCCAACGTATCGCCGGCGACTATCTATGTTTATTTTGAAAACAAAGAAGATTTGCTTAACCAACTCTATCTGATGGTCAAACGTAAATCCAGCAAAGCGATGTTGGCTGGTTATGATAACAGTTTGCCGGTTAAAGAAGGGTTCAAGCTTATCTGGGAAAACGCCTGCCGCTACATGTTAGCCAACCCAACTGCGTTTGCATTTCACGAACAGTTTGCCAACTCACCACTGGTCAATCGAGTCAGTAGAGAGGAAGGATCGGCTTACTATCAGGCCCTAGCAGATCTGTTTGAGCGTGGTAAGCGAGAGGGAATTTTCAAAGATATACAACCCAGCCTGTTTGCTGCTTTTCTCTATGCCCCCGCGATGATGTTGGGGAAGCAGCACCACAATGGTGAGTTGGTTCTGGATAGAGAATTGCAAGACATGGCGTTTGAGATCACTTGGGATGCACTAACTATCTAATATTTTTTTGCTGCTTTAATTAAACGAATGTTCGATAAAGGAGAAAATACTATGAGTAACATTGATCGCACAACCTTTGGGCATGGCACCACAACCGACGAAGTTCTTGAAGGAATTGACCTTACCGGCAAGCTGGCCCTTATAACCGGCGGCTCAAGCGGTCTCGGTGCCGAAACAGCCCGGGCGCTGGCCTCGAAAGGCGCACAGGTGGTGATCACCGCCCGCAATGTAGACAAAGGCGAAGAGGTCGCGCAGAGCATCCGAAGCGCGACCGGAAACGACAATGTCGAGGTGATGGCGTTGGAACTTGACTCATTCGCCGGCATCCGCGCCTTTGCCGAGCAGTTCTTGGCCAAGTACGATGCGCTGGATATTTTGATAAACAACGCCGGCGTGATGGCCAGCCCCTTCGCCACAACCGAAGACGGCTTTGAGATGCAGTTTGGCACCAACCACCTGGGCCACTTTCTACTAACCGGCCTGCTCATTCCCGCGCTGGTGAAAGCCGCACCCTCGCGCATTGTTGCACTCAGTTCGGCTGGGCACAGAACGTCTCCGGTAGTCTTTGAGGACATCAACTTCGAGCAGCGCGATTACAACAAATGGGCCTCCTATGGGCAGTCCAAAACCGCCAACATTCTACATGTTGTCGAATTGGATCGTCGTCTTGCCGATAGCGGAGTCCGCGCCTACGCGGTTCATCCCGGCGTCATCCAAACCGAACTATCGCGCCATATGGAACAAGAGGATTGGGATATGATGCAAGGTCGGCTAGATGAAGGAGCGTTCAAGATCAAAACGACTCCAGCCGGAGCAGCCACATCAACCTACGCTGCCACGGCTCCAGAACTGGAGGGGCGTGGTGGAGTCTATCTTGAGGACTGTCACATCGCAGAAATCAATGATGATCAGACAACCTCTGTAGGCGTGCAACCCTACGCCCTTGATCCTGAGGCAGCCAAACAACTCTGGGCAGTATCAGAAGAGATGGTCGGCCAAACTTTTTCCGTTTGAGAAGCCAACAGGGTATTGTTTTAATTTCGACTTAACGGGAAGAAATGTTATTAGGCGTTACGCACTTGACACTTGCTTATGTCATTTCGTAGCCAAAGGCGGAGAAATCCCTATAGCATTTGCTTGCAAACAGTTTTCTCAGGGATTTCTCGTCGTCCCTCCTCGAAGTGACGTGTCAACTGCGTAAATCATAGTTATAACACGCTCAAAGTTTTTAGGACAGAGCAAAAGTAAAGTACTGGGAGTAACATGATGAATAAAAAATTAATCTATGGTGGGGCCGCAGCCGTCTTGGCCGGTACCGGTGCCTACTTATTAATTACCAAACAGCAGCAGGCCAAAAACGGCACAACTGACAAAGGCTGGACAACCGACAACATTCCCGATTTATCCGGCAAAGTTGCTATCGTCACCGGTGCTAACAGCGGCATCGGCTACGAAACCGCGCTGGCGTTGGCCCAAAAAGGAGCCACGGTGGTTATGGCCTGCCGAAACCTACAAAAAGCCAACCCCGCCGCCGATGAAATTCGGCAAACAAACCCGATGGGTGAGGTGGTGGTGATGGAATTGGATTTAGGCGATCTGGACTCGGTGCGCCAGTTTGCGGCAGCGTTTCAAGAGCGATACAATCGACTCGATCTGCTCATTAACAATGCCGGTATTATGATGCCGCCCTATGGCAAAACAGCGCAGGATTTCGAAACCCAAATCGGGGTCAATCACCTGGGGCATTTTGCTCTGACCGGCTTGTTGTTCGATATGCTGCTGCAAACGCCGCAATCGCGCGTGGTTACGGTCAGCAGCGGCGCGCACAATTGGGGGCAAATCGATTTTGATGATCTTCATTGGGAGCAAAAATCCTACAATCCTAACGCCGCTTACGGACAGAGCAAGTTGGCCAATCTGCTTTTTACCTACGAACTCCAGCGCAAGTTGACGGCAGCAGGTAACGATACCATCGCTACAGCCGCCCATCCCGGTTGGACCGCAACCAACTTGCAGCAGTACAGCACCCTGTTCAGCTCCTTGAATCCTTTCTTTGCCCAGTCGCCGCTGATGGGCGCGTTGCCTACGCTCCGTGCCGCGGCTGATCCAACTACGCGCGGAGGCGCATACTACGGACCATCCGGTTTTATGGAAATGCGCGGCTATCCGGTTCCGGTTCAATCGAACGATGCTTCACATGATTTGGCCGATGCCCGCAGGCTGTGGTCGCTCTCTGAGGAATTGACGGGGGTAACCTTGAATATTTAGCGCCAATAGGTTACGCTAGAGACGGTCGACTCAATCATATGCTCAATTTATCGTAGTGCGTAGTTCGTAATGCGTAATGTATGACGCGAAAATAATATGGACTACGCACTGCGCACTAAATGAAATTGTATTTCAGTTTATAAGGAATAGGCTCGTGTTTTGGTGGACGTCCATTTTGAATCAAAAAATCACGTTGCTTTTAAGGAAGCTGGGCCACTCTAGCCTGGCTTTGTCGATCGTGCCGATTATCGTGCTGATCGGTATCGGGACGGTGTCTTATGCCTTTTTGGAAGGATGGTCGCTGCCGGATGCCCTGTACGCGACCATCATCACCATTACCACCGTAGGTTACGGCGATTTTTCGCCGCAGACGTTCGGAGGTCGGCTGTTTGCCATCTTTTTTACACTGAGTGCTATTGGCCTGGCCAGCTACGCTATCTCGACCTTGGCTGCTGTAGTCATCAGATGGGAACACGACCGCGTTCAGCGTCATATTCAGGAGGAACGAATGGCGAAGATAGCCAGTTTAACCGATCATATCATTGTTTGCGGCGGTAGTGCCATTAGCCGCAAAGCGATGTTCTTTTTTCGACGGGATAACCAGCCGATTATTCTGGTCGAGCAGGATGAAGAGAAACTGCGTCGCGCGCTGCTTTATCTTGATGTAGAGTATCTACAGAAAAAATTTGGACACTACTATGACATCACCCAGGCTGTGGATGTGACCGAAGATGAACAGTTATCGTTGGAAGCATTGCGGGAACGGGTCAATGTGCCTTATTTGATGGCCGACCCCACCGACGACAGTACCTTGATTGCTGCCGGTATTGCGCAGGCCAAAGGTGTTGTCGCGGCCTTAGATAGCGATGAACGTAATCTGTTTGCCGTTGTCAGCGCCCGTGCTTTGGCTACCCAAATGAACAACCCCTCACTGCGTATCGTGGCCCTGGTTCACGATGACAAAAACGGCCCCAAACTCCAGATTGCCGGTGCGGATCAACTTATTTTTCCGGAAAAGGGAAGCGGTATGCAGGTTCAATCCTGGATGATGAATCCCTTGATGGGTGATTTCTGGAAGCAAGTTGCCTACCAGCCCCAAGCCGCGTATGATCTGCAACAACTGACCATCACCGACTATCCGGCCTGGGTTGGTAAAACCGTGACCCAACTTCGCGACGAACATCAAGTGGTGGTTTTGGCCGTATGGCGCGACGGGCAGTTTCACTTTACGCCATCAGCCGCTGAGCTGATCCAGGCCACCGATGCGTTGATTGCGTTTGCTCCTAAAATAGGCCAGCAAACATTTCTAGAAAGTTAGTGTTCTTCAACCTTACCCGGCACGCTGCTACAGCCTCTCTCAGCCGGATCGTTTCGGACGTAATTATGCCGTTTGAGGCGTTACGCGGGACTCTCGTCTTCGCAACATTGCCACACTGGCCGCAATACATAATCCACTGATCAAAAAACTACCTGCTGCTAAAAATGCCACAAAAGAAAGGGAGGCTGACGCTAATAAAGGGTTAAAAAAGGCGTGCAGCAAACTTGTTGCAAAGGTAAAGCCACCAAAGTAGGTTCCGATACCAAGCCCGCTCCAACGTGAGGACATAACAGAAATTGCAAAGGGAACGGCTCCGGTTGTAATTATGCTCAAACCGGCCAACACCAAAATAATCACCACTGGCCATAAGAAAGTATTCGTCCACACCCCAACGATCACTACGCCTAAAGCAGCGGCAGCCAGACTTATCATCATCGCTTTATAATTACCGATTTTGGCTGCCACCGCACCGAGCGGTAGGGCCGCACACATGATCAAGAAAAAGAATATCGACATAAACCATGTTGTATTGATTCCAGGAAATTGCATGGCGAATAATTGCGATACAGTAGCGGTTGAAAAGCGAAGCATCCAGGCTGCACCCAAACCGGTACCAAAAATTAGAGCCAGAATAGGCACGTAGGGTTTTAGTTCGTTCCAAGTCGCTTTGCTGGTTTCTGGCTTCTCTTCGGGTTCAACTGTCGCGGTCGGAACTTCTTTCTTTTGGAAAAGTTGGCTCAGCACAAACGTACTCAACAGGAGGCCAACTGAACCGCTGGCAAAGGCAATCATTGGCCCTAGATTGAGGATAAAATTGGTAGAAAAAGGGCGAACAGCGGCAAAGAATCCGGCTATTACCGTAAGAATTGCCGCAGCCCTGGGTAGATTTTGCTCAGATGCACATCTTTTTAGTAAGACCAAACTGGGGGTGCGAAATGTCGCCATGGCCAAAGCCCATACCGTTAGAAACAAAGGCAGCAACCAGCGCACCATTCCGGTAGGCGTTCCGGCAATTGTAAGGAAGGGAATAATGATAAAGGCCGCGGCAGCCACCCGCACGCCCCATATAATAAAAGGAAACCGGCCATCCCCCCGCCTCGACGCCCGATCAGACAACGCGCCTATGGTAGGTTCAATTACGACAGCCAGTAAATTTTCAATCACCAAAATAGATTGCGCCAGTAGTAATGAAAAGCCAAACTGTGATAAGAGTTCGGGCATGTACAAATTGTAGATTATCCAGGTTATTGTGATAGCTCCATGCAAGAGTGCCAGACCTAAAACACGAACCCATTGTACGTTGACTTCAAATTCGAGGCTTTTCATTGGTATTGAGGCTCCTCTCTCCAATCAGTTTTATCTTTTTGTATGAACAGTTATAAATGATGTAACCGGTGCTTGTCATCAAAACCTATGGGTCGATAGGAAAGAGACGACGCTCATTGTGCCAACGAGTATAACGGAAGATTTGTTTAAGCGCCAAAGAAATAACACGCTCATCCTCTTAATCTCTACCCTTTTCTATTATCTGTGAGAATCTGTGCCCATCTGTGGACCCTTTAAGCCTTTTGAAACAGTTTCTTAGACTACCTGCTTTCCATCCGATATTTCACTGCCTTTGTTTGCAAAAACCTCGATCAAACCGGCACTCAAAACCAATACAGCCCCTGTAGCTTCCTGTAAACCGAAAGGCTCTCCGGCAAGCAGTGCCGCACTGCCGATTCCAACGACGGCCTCAAGCTGAAGGAGAATGCCCAGTCGACCGGGATCAACATACCTTGAACCCCAATATATACCCCACATGGCCGGAATAAGGATCCCGAAAGCCATAAGCACCATCCAAGGAGCAAGAGCGATGAACTTTTCGAAGGTCGGTGGCTGACCAAATGCGGCCAGAGGGAGCAAAGAAAAGCCAAAGGCAATGATTGAACCAAAAAAGAAAAAGGCAAAAACCTGTTCAAAAACCGATATCGCCGCAGACTGGCGTACGCGCATAGCCCCCAAGGTAAATACAACCCCTGACAAAAGCGCCAACAGGTCCCCAATGTTCAGGGATAAAGCGAAAAAGTTGTTCAAACCCAGAATAGTGAGCAACCCCGCCAGGCTCAATACCAGCGTTAGCCCTCGCCACGGGGTAAATCGACGCCCCATCAGACCGACTTCAACCAGTGTGCCCCAGGCCGGCATCGCATAAAAGAGTATAAGCGAGCGTACCACATCCGTCAGCAGCAGACTCTCACAATACATCGCCACGCCACCCCCAACTAACAGCCCTGTAGCGAACTGTTCGATACCTGTGGGCTGTTTGCGCAGTAAACGACGGATGGCAAATGGCCCTAAAAAGACGAGAGGCGCGATAAACTGGCTCAAGATGACCCAAGCCGGGTCTAAGCCGTACTGTTCAAACGCTCTTAACGGGATCCAAAACAAGCCCCAGATGGCTGATGCTATCGCTACGACAATTTCAGGATGGACGATTCTTTTCAACATTCACTTTTGGCCTCAGGATAGATCGAATCCTTGCTCACGGATATACCGCCCAAAATCGGTGCGGGCCGGAACAGCGTATTGTCGCGTCCGATTTTCCGACCACCCATAATCATGACTAACCCCAAATTGCGCAACGAAACGCTGCTGGTCCGGTTTGGTTTTTTCGATGGCTTCACGCCGGCGGTCATAGTCCGCCACGTGTTCAATCATAGCGCTGTCATCATACCGATCGGTGTGAACCGTCACCTCTAGGGGCAAACGCAGGCTAATCCGCCCTGCTTCAACCGGCCGGCCAACACACAACCCGGCCACCGGAAAAACCCACTGGGGCAGTTCCAACGCAGTGGAAAGCGCATCGATGTGATCTCGAATCTCGCTAACCGGGCAGCAACCCAAGCCAACCGACTCGGCTGCAACGATAAAAGACTGCATGGCAATACCGGCATCAACGGCCGCGTTCATAAACGCATCCAAATGATCGTTAGCAAAAGGATGGTTGCGCCACGCGGCCAGGCGTCGAATTCGGCGACTATCGCCGCACCATACCATAAAAACCGGCGCGTTGGCAATCCACGCCGTATGGGGCGATAAATCCGCAATGTGCTGCTGTTTGTCTCGATTGTTGATGCGAATAACACATGCCTGTTGCAGATCCGATTTTGAGGGTGCCGAAAAGGCGGCAGCCAACAGTACCTGTAGCAACTCCTCAGGGATTGGATCGGCTTTGTATTGCCGGCAACTGCGATGAGCCAGCATATCCGTCAAAGTTTTGTTTGGGGCTGTCTGGTCTACCGTAGTGGGTAAACCAAAGCGCTGTTGAATAAGTTCATTAAGGGACAACATAAACCTCCGCTAGATAAATTCGGTGACCGTCACGTGAGTTAGCGCGTTAAACATATGAGTTACGCAGTTCGAGACCCTAAAGGTTTTATAAGTCGACTTTAGGACAAAATGCATGCTCGATGGCGTTAAAATTTGCTTGATAGATGACTTTGGAAACCTTTAGGGTCTTATTTTTCCAACTGCATAACTCCGAAAACGATGATCGTCACCCTTTAAAATGAGTAAGTTTGATCTGTTTTACTGAGCAGCTTATTACGATGCTGCAACATACCGATCTTGTTTTACAAAATTCACTTCGACTATCGCGTATTTTCGTGTATAATAACGCAGATTTCGCCCTTGCCATACACATGTTTGTACCTCTACTCCTTGCCGTTACTCCCTGATTATAATCGCCAACCGTAAATCTATCGAAAGAAGCATGATGCCAGATCAATTGCGGCTATCGCTGTTGGGTAAACCCAAAATTGAATACAACGACCAACCGTTGGACTTGACTTCGGTTAAGGGGCAGGCACTTTTGGCTTATTTGGTTGTAAATCGTCAGGCGCACTCCCGTTCGGCGCTGGCCGGTCTGCTGTGGAGCGACATGCCGGAAGAGGATGCCCGTACCAATCTGCGGGTGACGTTAAGCCAATTGAAAAAGGCTGTGGGCGATGTCATTATCGCCACACGACGTGCTGTTGAGCTAAACCCGGAAAGTGACATCTGGCTGGATGTCGCAGTGCTGGAAAAAGCAGCCCACAGCGGTACTGACCTGGCCATTGCCTCCGATCTCTATCGCGGTGATTTTCTTGACGATTTTCAGGTGCCGGATGCCGAGCTGTTTGAAGAGTGGCTGCTGGTCGAGCGGGAGCGATTGCGTCAACTGGCCTTGAATGTATTGGGACAACTGGCCGATATATCGTTGGAACAGGGCGCTTTTCGCTCGGGTATTAAGGCGGCGCGGCGGCTATTGAGCGTTGAACCCTGGTACGAAGCCGGTCATCGCCAACTGATTAAACTGCTGGCCGCGGACGGCCAACGCAGTGTGGCTTTGGCTCAGTATGAAACCTGCCGCCAGTTGCTTACTGAGGAGTTAGGCGTAGAGCCTTCGGCGGAAACAGCAGCCTTAGTCGACGCCATTCGGGCTGAAGCGTGGTCTCGGCCTCAGAGTCCGCCGGTTGAGACCGGTGCTCCTCATCTCCCCGTCGAGGCGGTTGCCTCACCGCCCCATAATATTTTGTCGGCCACGACCTCATTTGTAGATCGCCGGGCCGAACAAGCCAAAATTACCGAGCTGCTAACCGATGTCGGATGCCGCTTGCTCACTATCACCGGCACAGGTGGCATGGGAAAATCGCGTCTCGCCGCCAAGATCGCCTTGCAATATCTTGCGCCCGATACGCCGTTTCGCGATGGCGTCTATTTTGTGCCGCTGAAGGGGGTTAACCCAACTCCGGGAGCAAATGGGCCTGAACTGACGCCCTTTATGTCGGCCATCGGTACGGCCATTGGTGTTTCATTTTCCGGCAAAGCGCCGCTCGAAACCCAACTCCTGAACGCTGTGCGAAAGAAGATGATGCTGTTGGTCCTGGATAACTTCGAGCATCTGGCCGACTACTCCGGACGGATCGTGGATATTCTCGAACAGGCTCCCGGTTTGAAAATTATCGTGACCTCTCGCCGGCGACTGAACCTCTACGATGAATGTGTTCTTGATCTATGGGGCTTGCCCTATCCTCCCACTGACAGTCCCCCCGCTGAACCTGAGCTATACGATAGCCTTCGTTTGTTTGAGCAGCGCGCGCGTCAGATGCATCCCAATTTTGACTTACAGGCAGAACTGCCGAACGTGGTGCGTATCTGTCGTTTGTTGGCCGGGATGCCCCTGGCCTTGGAACTGGCAGCGGCCTGGGTCCGTACCCTTTCCTGTCGCGATATCGTCCAAGAGATTGAGCAAAATCTGGATTTTCTAGCCACCAAAGCCCAAAATGTGCCGGAGCGACAGCGCAGTGTACGTGCCGTGTTTGATTATGCATGGCGCTCACTAACGGCCAAAGAGCAAGATGTGCTCAAAAAGATGTCGGTCTTTGCCGGCGGCTTTAGCTTTGATGCGGCTCGCCAGGTAGCGGATGCTACGCCTCAAATTCTGGCTGATCTGGTTGACCGTTCTTTAGTGCGCCACGAAACCTCAGGCCGCTATGAACTGCACGAACTGCTGCGTCAGTACGTGCTGGATAAGCTCAGAGATGATCCGACCGCGTACGAAGTTGCCATGGATCAGCACTGCGTCTACTTTGCCGATTACGCCATGCAGCGCAATTTCGAAACCGAGCGCGATCATAAGAAATCATTAATTGACCGGGATATCGAGATCGATAATATTCGTTTAGCTTGGGCCTGGGCAGTTGAGCAAGGACGCGTCCAAGGCTTGTTTAAACTTCATCTGGGGCTGGGTGAACTTTACGAGATTGGCGGCCGGTATGGGGAAGGGCTTGAGCTATTTCAGCAGGCGTCGGTCAAGCTGTACGAAATATATGAAGAGCGAAAGACTGCGTTTAGTACCGGCTATCACGAAATCGGCGAAATCTACAGCCATATGCTGGCCTGGCAGGCCTGGTTTACCCTGCGTTTGGGCCACTACAAGCCCGCTCAAGCCTTGTTGGCTGAGGCGTTATCAATCTCCGGTCAATCAGACTCGGGCAGCCAGTGGCAGCGAGCTTATCCACTGTATCAACTGGGCCTAATCGATTGGTATTTAGGCCGCTATGCTTCGGCCAGACAATACCTGGAGGAGGCGGCAGCAGTCGCTCGGCGCACTAACGGCCTATTTATTATCATGGCGAGTTCGGTTCATCTAGGCTTAACTGAGGCCAATCTAGGAAATTTTCAATCCGCCCGCCACCACCACGAAGAGGGTATTACGATTTCCCAACGCATTGGGATGCACAGCGTGACCGGGGCGCAATACAATCTTCTGGGCCGCATTGCATATTTTCAGAACGATTATGATCAGGCAGAACAACGCTTAGAACAAGGGGTTGAGATGTGTCGAGCGGCCGAACACCATTTTCACGTTGCTTTTGGCCTGACCTATCTTGGCCTCGTTCGCGCCCATCAAGGCCAACCGGACCAGGGACAACAATTGTGTTTGGAAAGTCTGGCCATTTTCAATAATATCGGTGAACCTTACGGCCAGGCTCTGGCCCTCGATCATCTAGGTCAGGTTACCTGGATGATAGGTGACTATGAAATGTCTAAGCGACACTTTCTAAAAACCCTTCAAACCTCGCTTGAGATCGGTACGATGCCGCAAACCCTATCCGCAATGCTAGGGCTGGCCCAACATTTGACCCGCACCGGTCACATTGAGCAGGCGGCTCAACTGTTGACCTTTGCCAACCATCACCCGGCCGGCGGCTACAACACCGGCCAGAGCGCCCGCCGGCTGCTGGCGAAAATGGGTGTCCAGCGTGATGCTGAGCCTGGAGCGTTGACACCAAGCGATGAGCAAGTTAAACAAGCTGCACGCGCTCTCGTAGTAAGCCAATACAAGACCTTGTAGATTTGTTTGCCAAGAGATATACCTATACTGAAAACCATAATGAAAACGAAATTTTCAGGCCCGTCATTCCCGCATGCTTCCCCGCCTACGCGAGGACAAGCTTAGCGGGAATCACTCTTTGTAGCCCCTGATGGATGCCCGATAAAGACATTCTCAGCCTGATAGTAAAAACATATTGAAATCACGTTAAAGGGAAGTTAAATAACCTGTTTCAACAGGTTTTCTTTAGCAGCGACCGAATTCATTCGGTTGCGATAGGCTATCAATTTTGGGCCAATGCCTGCGGTGAATGGAACGCAGCCTGCACATTAGCACATGCCGGGTTGCAGCCACCGCCAAAGGTAGTGAGCTGCTCGATAGGATCAGGGTGGGCGGCCCCATGCGTGCGGATAACGGCATGAATTTCGGCCCTCTGTGGATCGACCAAACCGAGGGTCGTCTCGATCAACTCCAGTGGAAAACCATCCCCATTATCCAGAGCATTGGACGTATCCCCCACAGCCAGGGTAGCTACAAAGTGACCTTCGCCCTGCTCATTGGCAATGCCACCCGTGGCGTAGGCGACCATCCCCATTGTCCTCGGATTGCTCAAATCAGCACTTGAACAGGGAATATCAGCACAGTCTGCGGGATTATTGAAAATAAGCCACCACACGGTATAGGCATCCCCTGGTGTCAGGCCGGTGGTGTCCAATACAAGATCGATGCCGTCAGCCCGTCGGTTAAGCGCGGAAGTCGCACCATCAATAGCAACCTCACTATCGGAGAACAGATGAACATTGACGCGGCTGGTGGCCATAGTTTCTGCTTTGGCTGCACCATATTCGCCCGGACCAATCTGGCAGGCCGCCAGTAGAACCGTAACGAGTAATAACAATGAAGGAACATAGAATTTTCTCCCGTGGACTATCATTAGTCAACTCCATTTTGTAATATGAACTTTGTCAGTACGGTCTTAAGTGACGGCCGCCTGTGCCCGCAGACGGCCGTCTTGTGTCTCAGTTAAGTAGCAATCTCTAAGGCCGGCTTATCGCGCAATCGGCACGCCGATGAGGCTGCCCCACTCCGTCCAAGAGCCGTCGTAGTTGCGTACGTTGGGGTAGCCTAACAAGTAGGTCAACACAAACCAGGTGTGCGATGAGCGCTCGCCGATGCGACAGTAAGCGATAATTTCTTTGTTGGCCGTAATACCGTAGCCTTCATACAGCGCCTTTAAATCCGCTGCCGATTTGAAGGTACCGTCTTCCATCACGGCCTTGCTCCAGGGGATGTTGGCCGCGCCGGGAATATGGCCACCGCGCTGCGAGCCTTCTTGCGGCAGGGCGGGCGGAGCCAGCAGCTTACCGGAGAACTCATCCGGCGAGCGGACATCGACCATCGCTCGACCGGCGTGGTTCAAACTCGCTTCAACGTAACTGCGGGCAGCACGCAAGCTAAGATTGCGGTCAGCCACACGGTAGGTTGTCTGCTCATAAAAGGCCGTCAAGGTGGTCAGCGGGCGATCTTCGGCTATCCATTTCTTGCGCCCGCCGTTGAGCAAGCGGACATCATCATGACCATACATCTTGAGCAGCCAGAAGGCATACGTGGCGAACCAGTTATCGAGGTCGCCATACAGAACGACGGTGGTGTCATTACTAATGCCGGCTTCGCTCATCAGCGCGCCGAAGGCTGCGGGGTTGGGAATGTCGCGCCGCAGGGTGTCCTGCGTATCCTCTTTCCAGCTCCAACCAAGGGCACCGGGAATATGACCGGAGTCATAAGCTTCCGTATCGACACTAACCTCTACAAGCCGCACTTGCGGATCATCAAGGTGGTCGGCAACCCATTCGGTGTTTACTAAAACTTCGCCACATGCATAACCATTTTTTCCATTTGTATACATCATTTATTCTCCTATAAGTTTTAAGAATTTTGGTAAATTGTTGATTCTCTCCCTTCTCAGCTTTGGCCGAGAAGTTTTCCACCTTTTTGTAACGGGTATCACAACATTAAACCGTGGAAACGGGAAATGATGGAAGATAGACAAAATAATCGACAGAATTGACAAGATTATCACGATTTTATCACTTATAATTCAGTAAATCCTGTTAATCCTGTCTAAATTTTCCTTCACCACGGTTTAGTGCAGAGCTACCTTGTAACGCTTTGAGTAACTATTAAAGTGGATTGGTCCAGGTCACCTCTTTCGTTGCAGTTGTTTAACGAGATAGAAACTTGCTATGTAAAATACCCTTTTACCGTATTTACAAAGTAAATGCAGCGTAAATTCGTCGTAAATTATGTCGATGTTGAAACAGGATTATGCGTTCAAAAAAAAAGCCCCACGGACCAAACCAACAGCCCGCAGAGCTTCTACATTCTACATTCTACATTCTCTATTCTTCAATCCCTCACCACAACGCCGCCCTGCTCTCCCTATTCCACGCCTTCATCTGCCCAATCGCCCTACTAAGACGCATATCAAGAAGAGCTTCAGGTTCCGCCCCACAACGGTGAACGGTTTTCCATATCTCATCCAGAAACTCTGCTGCAATACTATGAGCACCAGGCAGCTTCGTGGTATAGATTTCCCTCAGGAAATCTATATACATTTCCGTATACTCCATCAGCCCACGCGCATTGAATCGCATCACCGTCTTAACAAAAAGATCACGCGGCATCGACCGATACCGGCTGGCCAGGTACAGGAGGTCATGACGAAACAGGAAGACGAATTGATTGCTAATTATGTCCGTAGAAGTACCCATAAACCAGAGCGCCCTATCCCACATTTCACCTTGGCCGCGCAGCTCCCTAAACACATCTAAGTAGCGTTGATTAGGATTGACTCCATACTTTACCCTAATGATCTTCTTCTCTTGCCGGCCAATTTGATCCTTGAGATCGCGCAAATCCGCACCTGTCATCAGCGTAGACAACAGATTTTGCGCCTTTTCATTTTTTTCTCTGGCCGCCTCCAGATCCTCTCGCTCTAAATGCGCCTCGCTGCTTTCTAACAACTGCTGAATTGTCTGTTTGGACTTGGCTCG
>JAGRBZ010000388.1 GCA_020433805.1 Anaerolineae bacterium | reverse complement strand
ACCCAGCCACAAGACAGCTAACGGCCCGCTTAAGGAGAGAAGCCCCATTCCAACCCAGGCTAACCTACGCCAGCGTCGGGCCAACTGGGGTCCCCACCATAACAAGGTAAACAGGGTCAAGGAGAACAGCGTTGCCAGCCATGCGCTACGAGCCATTGTCAAGCTAATTACGATAAGTTCACTCACGAGCACAGTAGACCACAGCCCCCGCGATATGTTGTGGTGGGCGGTCAACAGCAGCACCAACGTGAGTGGTACCAACATTGCCAGATAAGCGCCCACAAAGTTAGAACGTCCTAACGTGGCGTAAATGGGAGAACGAGCATCGCTAGTCAGGCCGAATGGGTTCCAGCCCATAGCTTGCATCAGACTAAACAAGATAAGAGGAATGGCGGCGGCAACGATTGTCGTTATCAACTGCCGGATGTGGGGCAATGTCTGTCGTCGGTTGGCGGTGAGGATAAATAAGAGGAGATAGGTAAGCAGCGTCACGGCTCCCTGGCTGCGCTCGTAGCTGCCCCACAAACTTAAACGCCAGGTAACGCCCGTGGCTGTGGTTATCACGATGACAAGGCCCAGCACTCCGACCGGTCCTAACAGGGGGTTAGCTTGCAGGTCGCGGCGCAGAGAACGACGAGTCAGAATATATTCAATCAGTACCAAACCCATCAACAGCCAGACCAGTGTGCGCACCAACATTGCCTTAGGAAGTTCAAAGGGCTGTTGCCCCCATAAGTTAACCCACAGTGGCGTCAGGATCACCAATAGAAGCCAGCCTATGTCTTGCGCTGACCTTAAGCTGAATAAGATTACGGATGAAGTACCCGTTTTTTCGCAATGTACTTTGAAGTCGTTTGAGGGGATATGGCATGCTTGTAGGTGGTTTGGGGGTAATGGGAAATGATGTTTTTTGTCTATATTTTCCTTGCCCTTTCCTGGCTGGTAGTGATTTTTATCCCTTGTATGCGATAACGGATTTTACCAGAAAATTGTTACTGAAGCATAAACCCTGTTGCGAGCACATCCTCTTAGACACGCTTGGTGTATAAAGGGAACAGGGTGTTTGTTACAAAAGACTCAAGTGAGTGCCTCGATATGTCGATACAAAAGCAAGCGAACTGTTCTATCATCTACTAATTATAAGTAAAAAGGTGTGCAAAATATAGCGATGATTGGTATTAATAACTCACCCCAAGTAGGCCCTTTCCCCCCTCCACCAAGGGAGGATTACAAATTAAGTGACGACCAAAAAGAACAGCTTCAAGATATTCTTGCCAAGTATGATGCCGAAAATATCTCTGAAGACGATAGGCGAGCGATGCTTAGTGACCTTAGAGATGCGGGTATTCGCCCTGGTGAAGATCTAAAGAATGCGTTAGAAGAAGCCGGTTTTGAGGTAAAGCCACCTCCACCCGACGATCGCCCACCCCAAAGGATGGGTCGGCCGCAGGGGGCAGGCTTCGACCCGCCCCAGTTTGTGAAGGATTTTATGGAGAAAGTCGAAGCCGGTGATGTTTCTGAAGAGGATGTTCAGGGTTTTATAGAAGCCATCCAGTCTCAGCAGCAAGAGCCTAAGGGCATTTTTTTAAATCAATTGATCTAAGGTGCTCAAGCTGCCATTTATATAAAAATTACGCCGGGTACAATGGGGTATCGCGGCGTAATTTTTTTTTACCGAGTGATGTGATATACTAGCTGTAACCCCATCTCTTCGACTTCTCTCTCCTCTATAATGTATATTCGAATAACACCTGCCATACTTTTACTTTGTCTTATAACAAAGGTAATTTTGCTGCTCCAAGAGCTTATAATTAGGAGAGGAAATGACATCGTTTATACCCTGGAACAGCCAACCACTCGATGCCTGGGCCGATAAATATGCTCAGGGCCAATTCATCGACCTGGACGGACATCGCACCCACTACCTTGAGAAAGGCCAGGGCGAACCGGTACTGCTGCTGCACGGCTTCTTTTACGACTCTTATATATGGGCCGAGAACATCGACGCTCTGGCCGAGCATTTCAAAGTTTACGCGCTCGACCTATGGGGTTTTGGTTACAGCACCCGCGAGCGGCTGGATTATGGCTATCCGCTGTTTGCCCATCAGGTTTTGCTGTTTATGAACCGGCTGGGTATCGAGCGGGCCTCGCTGGTGGGGCAATCGATGGGTGGCGGAACGGCCATTACCTTTTGTGTTCAGCATCGGCCTCGCGTTAATAAATTGCTGCTGGTTGATCCGGGCGGGATGCCTAACCCGCTGCCGTTCACGGAAAAAATCTTCAATTTCCCTGTGATTGGCGAATTCATCCTCAGTTTGAACACCAACATGGCCCGGCGCAAGGTTCTGGGTGATTATTGGATTCACCAACAAGACCTTATTACGGATCACTACTTTAAAAACGTCACCCGCTTTCAAAAAATCAAAGGCACCTCGGCGGTGCTTCTCTCTATTCTCCGCAAGCAGTTTTTCGATACACTCAGCGATGAAATACAGATGTTAGGTCAACTGGATGTGCCGACGCTGCTGGTTTGGGGCCGGGAGGATAAAGCCATCCCCGTGCAACGCGGTGAAGCAATGCATCGTATTGTAAGAGGGTCTCGTTTAACCATTTTTGACAACGCCGGCCACGTGCCGAACTATGAATGCGCGGCAGCGTTCAATCAGGTGGCCATCGACTTTTTACAAGAATAAACGGGTGGGATAAGAAATGGGGAGGAGGTTCTGTTGGCATTTCGGGTTCTCATGTCATTTCAACGAGCTTGCGAGGAGAAATCCCATTCAATTTTCGATGGCAAATGTGCCTTGTAGGGGAATTTCTCGCTCCTGCGTCGCTCGAAGTGACATAATCCGCTATAATTTAGGCAAATGTCAACACAGCCTAAAATGTCATTTCGACGCGCTTGCGGGGAGAAATCCCATCGAACTTTGGTTGCTGAAGAACGGTGGTAGGGGATTTCTCGCTCATTCTTCGCTCGAAATGACATCCGTTTGAACTGTCAACACAATTAAATCTCCTGGTACGCTCTTTGTTTAAGGAATATCTATGACAACACCGTCACCTACGTACAAAAGTATAACCAACTGGGGCGCGATTTTATGGCGGGAGCGCCGCTTTTGTGGCGATAACGATTATGCTAAACAGCTACGCCGAATCTACTGGAGCGAGCCGGCAAGCTGGTTTTACGGTTTGACTTTAAGACGGAAAGGCCGCCCGTATGCCGCCGAGGTCGAAGCCGCGCTGCGGTCGGCCTGCGCTGCGCATCAAGGTATCCGTTATTATTGGCAGCCGCGTTTAGACCGGCTTGACCAGGCCAAAGAACGGGCGACCCCGCTGCGGAAGGTCATCGCCGATTTGCAGGATGCTCATTGGCTGGAACGCTTTGTAGCTCGCCACATTTTATTGTGTCGGGGTGGTGAAGCCATCAATTCTTTATCGATCTTAGCCCAGACGGCTTCCCCGACCGAACAAGAGCTGGCTATTTGGTTAATCTTGAGTATCGGCGCAGAAACCCAAGACCGATTAGCCCAAGACGCCGACCATCTCTTGTGTTCGCGTTGTTTCGTTTTCTGCCGCCCGCTTGAGAGCGTATTACCAAACCGGGGGCCGGTTATCTACTATGGCTGTGGCTCTTGTGGCCAAAGTATTGCGTTTTACCCCTGGCCGCTTGGCGGCGTGGTCGCCGTTTTAGACAAAAGGCCCCAACCCGAGAGCGTACAAACGCCCAACCAAATCCGCGTCAATTGGATGGCCCTGCGCCGCCTGTTTGATTTCGATCAGGTCGAAATTATTGATGCTACGGACGAGGATGTTGAACGCTTTGTTATTCAGGTCGGCAATGACACCGATGAGGCCAGAAGTGAGCGTTATAGCGATATGGTGTGTAGCATCGCAGCAGGATGTAAGCTGTCACCCAATACTATGCGCATTTTGGAAGATACGTTTGGTAAAGTGGAGGTCAAAACGCTTGTGGAATAAGACGGGACGTTTAAATGACGATTTATGCGATATAGTCTACATCTGAACACTGATGTTCACAGGTAGCACCAAATTTGTAGATTCTGTTGACATTAGCCTAACCTATGACGGCTGATGTCATTTCGAGCGACGCAGGAGCGAGAAATTCCCTACAACGCACACTTGGCATCGAAAATTGGAGGGGATTTCTCCTCGCAAGCTCGTCGAAATGACATGAAAATCCGAAATATCAACAGCCTTAATAGAAAGCTGTGAATATCTGTGTTTATCTGTGGATGTAAAACAATCTCTTATGGAAAACACAAAGAATAATCATTGTAGGCGAGGTGACGGGCACTTAATGGCGTTAATTGTAGCGTTATATACCACACAATGTTCTCTATTTAAGCAAAAGTGCCTGTCACCTGAGTAGTTATAAAAATTACAAGGAGAAATCATTATCATGGAAACCAATGGAACAATTCGAGAGGCCGAAACCGTTTACATTAATGATAGCGGTGCGGCGGTTATTAACGGCAACACCATCACCATTAAAGACGGTGGGGCGATGATGATAAAGGGCAATACCATCTCCGTGCGCGACGGCGGCGCGGGCGTGATGTCGGCCCAATCGTTGAGCCTGCGAGAAAGCGGCAGCGGCATCGTCTTTGCTGATCAGGTCGATGTTCAGGACGGTTGGGTCGGGGTGGCCATCGCCAACCGTTTCAACGGCGAGGCAGCATTGCCCCTCGATTTCAAAACGGCCTTTATCGTCGGTATTGCGGTCGGCGCTGTTATTGGAATGCTGTGGGCGCTCCTTTTAAGGAGCAAACGCAGTAAAACCGCGTCTACCCTTCAAACAGGCGCTCTCCCCGATGCAGCCGTTGCGCAATTGTAAACGTTTGTTCCTGGGCGCGAACCGTGGGAGCGTGGGCCGCTAAATAACGGGCGGCGGCAATCAAAGCGTGGCTGCCGGACTGGCTGCCGCGTCGCTGCGTAAACTGCTTAAATGCACCCTCAATCGTTTGGATGGTATGAAAGTCGCGGTCTTCGCGCAGCAGCAATTTGCCTAGCATCGCCAGCAGTTGCTCCGGTTGGCCGTCCTGAAATAGATAGTGGGCTACATGGTCGGCGGCCTGGCTGACCTGCTGCTGCCGGTTGAGCAAAGCCGGTAGTTCTGTCAGCAAGGTCGCCGCATCTTCTGCCTTGCCGTTAGGTTGAGGCAGCGGAGCGGCGGGAATGTTGAGAAAGCGATCTAAGTAGACGCTCATGGCCGCGTCGAAAACGCCGCGCAGCAGTTCGATGGAGGGTGCTCGGCGCAATCCTTGTTCGATGGCGTTGGCGAAGGTAAACGTGTGCAGCGCCGTATCCCAGTCGCTAAATTCGTTGCTGGTATGGAAGCGGGCTATGCGCAGGGCCGCTGCGTAAGAAACACTCGCGGCCAATTCAGTTTCGGAGGCTCCGGCGGCCAGCGCAGCCAGCAGGGCTTCAACACTGTCGCTTGGATTGTCGCCAAGCAGGATGGGAATGAGTTCGTCGGGGCTGGGCCGGCGGCCACGCTGCGTTTGTCCTTGGGCGACCGCTTGGGGCAGGCGCGAAAAGGCCTCATCCAAAATAGCGATTAAATCGATGGGATTTCGCCAGGCGTTGGATTCTTCCTGGCGGCTGGCGTTGGCGTAGGCCGTCACCAGGCTGGGCAGTACCGTTTCGGCCAGGTCCCAACCGGCAATATCCAGCGCTTCAAAGGCTTTGTTGGTAAAATCGGCCACGTGACCAATTTGGATATAGCGATGGTCGGTGGCGGCGGCAAAAAGAATATCGGCCAACTGCCGGTCGTCGGCTCCGGCCCGGATGGCCGAAACAAGGCAGCGTTCAGCGCCTTCATCATCGCGCACTTCAATAAATTGGCGAAACCAGCGCTTGAAAGTCGGTATATCGGTGGTGGTTGTTGTTAATGGCCGAATTGGGAAGCGAGGCGCAGAACCGGAACTCTCGCGGGCCACGGCCGCTAAGCCTTTGTATAAAGCCCTCGGTTTATCCTCTCCGCTGAGATAGGGCAGCATATTCATCATACAAACCAGAATAGTTAGGCCTTGCCCCCAACCGGCCCGACGATAACGGGTGCCAAATTCCAGCCCGACGCGAAATGGCGTCACCGGGTCGCTGTCATGATCAAGCAAAACTAACGCCGCCTTGCCAATGACCAGCGGCAAGTCGCGCTCCAAACCAACCGCCAGCCGCTCGCGATAATGATCGTGCAAATCGTTGGGTGGCGTCGTATCTATCCAAATTTCATCGTCCCGTATTTCAACCGGAAAGGCGCGGACGTCATCAGCAAACTGGTCGAATGTACCGCCGCTTTCCAGATCGAAGCGGGCATAGTGCCAATAACATGTGAGGATGCCGTCTTTGACCGTGCCTTTGTCGAGCGGAAAACCCATATGCGGGCAGCGATTATCGACCGCGTAGATATGATCGTTGTGGGCAAACAGCGCCACCGTATGGCCGTTGACGTGAACCGCCGTGCAGCCCGCTGCTTGGACATCGCTTAGTTTGGCGGCGAAAGCATAGTTTGTATTTGATGACATTGTGTTCTCCTTGATAGGTATGGTTAGCGTTGTTTGAAAACGCTTTGAATTTTGTGGAGATAGAGAGATTAGGAGATGGGGCGATAAGGCGATTAGGTTGATTTAAGCCCCTAATCGGCTAATCGCCTTATCTCAACCCTTAATCTCACCCCTAAAATGCTCAGTTGTTAGACGATTATACTATATCGGCAGCGAAGCGGAATGCCATCGGGCGAAGGATCAGAGTTGAGCTATTCAAAAAGGGCAGGTTATTGTCCTGGCCTTTTGGGCAGGCGGTGAAGAATGGAGAATGAAGAATGGAGAGTGGAGAAAACCTTGAGCCGGCATTATGAGCATTTGTTTTGATTTTTAGCAGCATTTGTTGGCGGGATTGGAGAGTGGGTCTCAACTGGCGTTCGGATGCGGTTTGTTTTTATACACGTGTGAGATGACTATAGTCTGCGAGTTAACGGCTGTCAAACGTTTGCCTTGGGGGAGTGCATGTCTGATGGTTTCTAGGTTTTGTTGATATTTGCCTAAACTATGACGGTTGATGTCATTTCGAGCGAAGAATGAGCGAGAAATTCCCTTCAACTTCGATTGCAACTGCACGTTGGAGGGGGTTTCTCCTCGTAAACTCGTCGAAATGACATGAAAATTTGCAAGGCCAACACACCTTAATTGATCGCACCCTGTGGAATGACCACATCGGGGCTAAGGGTATTGTCACGCCCATCTGCGGGGCGTGTGGCTTTGTTATCTGCCGCGTCAACGGTTTCGGTTGTCGAATTGGCGTTTGGGGTAGCATGGTCGCCTGCCAGCGTGTGGGCCACGGCTTGTCCTACGGAAAAGAAGATAGCGGCTATAATGATTAAAAGCGGTATGAGAATGTGTTTTTTAGGCTGCGTCATAATATCGATCTTTGTAACTAGGTGAAGAAAGAAACCAGGTTTTTCGGTCAATCAAGTTAATTTCAGGCCTAAGATGGCGTATGAGCAAACATGTTTCCGTTCTTGAAGAAAAAAACCTGGTTTCGCAGCGTAAGGTTTCGTTGCGGTGACCGGCACGTTTATGACGATGATAAAGTGCCGGTCACCGCATCTGTTGCAAGCATATAACCCTTTTATGATTCTATAAAACTATGAACGTGCGGTTGAACGCTATCAACCGGAGTACGGGAAGGGGTTTGGGCCGGAATTGGTGGCTCATCGTAATAAATCTTGAGATCGGCTGTGTCGCGAAGGAAATCTATTCGACCTATCTCGACCCGTTTAATCGGCAGGCCGGTGCGCTCGCGCAGGTCGGCCAATAACTGTGGGCGGTAGTCCGGGGCAATAAGCTCGATGTTTTCGTAGATAATCTTCTTGCTCGATTCAAAATGGAAGCCCCAGCCTCGTTCCAATACATAGAGCAGCGTTACAACCGAGCCGTTGGCAATCAACAGCTTTATCAGTTCATCGCTGGTGGCCAGCATCGCGTTCATGACCGGCAGGGCAATAATAATGAACAGGTAGGTCATCTCG
>JAGRBZ010000387.1 GCA_020433805.1 Anaerolineae bacterium | reverse complement strand
CGCAGCCTACGTTGCCCACAAAACCAATGAGGTAATCGCAATCTACCCGATCACTCCCTCATCACCGATGGGGGAGCATGCTGACCAGTGGAGTGCCAAAGGTATTAAAAATATCTGGGGGACTTCTCCTCTCGTCGCAGAAATGCAGTCTGAAGGCGGGGCGGCTGGGGCGGTGCATGGCGCACTGCAAACCGGTTCATTAACCACCACCTTTACCGCCAGCCAGGGCTTGCTGTTGATGATCCCCAACATGTACAAAATCGCCGGCGAATTGACCAGCACGGTCTTTCACATCGCGGCGCGATCGTTGGCCGGGCAAGGCCTTTCGATCTTTGGGGACCACAGCGACGTGATGGCCGCCCGCGCGACCGGGTGGGCCATGCTCTTCGCCAACTCGGTTCAAGAAGTAATGGACCTGGCCCTTATTTCTCAGGCCAGCACCCTCGAATCGCGGATTCCATTTTTGCACGTCTTTGACGGCTTCCGCACATCCCACGAAATCAACAAAATCGAAAAGCTCACCGAAGAGGACATCCGCGCGATGATCGATGATGATCTCGTGCGTGCTCACCGGCTGCGTGGTTTATCGCCCGACCGCCCCTCCATTCGCGGTACGGCCCAAAACCCTGACGTCTACTTCCAGGCCCGTGAAACGGCCAACCCCTATTACATGGCTACTCCCGAAATTGTTCAAAACGCTATGGACAAATTCGCCGAACTGGTCGGTCGCCAGTACAAGCTGTTTGAATACGTGGGCGCACCGGATGCCGAGCGCGTCATTGTGTTGATGGGTTCCGGCTGCGAAGCTGCCGAAGAAACGGTCACCTACATGGTCGAACAAGGCGAAAAGGTTGGTTTGGTAAAAATACGGTTGTATCGCCCCTTCTCGGTAGAACATTTCTTGCAGGCGCTGCCGGCCACAACCAAGGCCATCGCTGCGCTGGATCGCACCAAAGAGCCGGGCAGCATCGGCGAACCGCTTTATCTCGATCTGGTCACAGCCGTGAGCGAAGGTGTTGTCAACCAAACCGCACCGTTTGGCCAGATGCCGCGCATTATCGGCGGTCGCTACGGGTTATCATCGAAAGAGTTTACCCCGGCCATGATTAAAGGGGTTTTCGATGAGTTGGCCAAGCCTCAACCCAAAAACCATTTCACCGTCGGCATTATTGACGATGTCACCCACACCAGCCTCGACTTTGACCCTACTTTCGATACCGAAGCCGATGACACCATCCGCGCCGTCTTCTGGGGTCTCGGCTCCGACGGAACCGTCAGCGCCAACAAAAACTCGATTAAAATTATCGGCCAGGAAACACCGAACCACGCCCAAGGCTATTTTGTCTACGACTCGAAAAAATCGGGCGCGCGCACCATTTCGCACCTGCGCTTTGGCCCGGACCATATTCATAGCACCTATCTGATTGGTCAGGCCAACTTTGTCGCCTGTCACCAATTCGGTTTCCTGGAACGGTACGATGTTCTCAGCCTGGCCGCTGACGGCGCAACGTTCTTGCTCAACTCCCCCCACAGCGCCGATAAAGTGTGGGATCGCATCCCGCGCGACGTACAGCAGCAGATCATCGACAAGAATTTGAAGCTGTACGTGATTGATGCCTACGCCGTAGCCCGCGAGATGGAGCTGGGTGTCCGCATCAACACCATTATGCAGACCTGTTTCTTCGCCATCAGCGGCGTACTGCCCAAAGACGAAGCTATCGCCAAAATTAAAGAGTCGATCAAGAAAACCTACGGCGTCCGTGGTGAGATCATCGTCAAGAAAAACTTTGCAGCGGTCGATGCGGCCTTGGCTCATATGCACCAGGTTGAAATACCGGCCACCGTCACCAGCACTATGGAACTGCCGCCGGTTGTGCCCGCCGCCGCACCGCAATTTATCCAAACCATTACCGCCGAAATGATTGCCGGTCGCGGCGATCTGCTGCCGGTCAGTGCCTTGCCGGATGACGGTACCTATCCCAGCGGCACAACCAAATGGGAAAAACGAAACATCGCCCAAGACGTACCGGTTTGGGACCCCGATGTTTGTATCCAGTGTGGTAAGTGTGTGCTGGTTTGCCCGCACTCCGTTATTCGGGGCAAAGTGTACGATGAGAGCGCTCTCACGGGTGCGCCTCAGGCTTTCAAATTTACCGATGCCCGCTGGAAAGAGCTGCGCGGCCAAAAGTACACGCTGCAAGTGGCGGTGGAAGACTGCACCGGCTGTAAGTTGTGCGTAGAAGCCTGCCCGGCCAAAAACAAACGGCAAGCCGGTCGAAAAGCCATTAATATGGAAGCGCAACTGCCTATCCGCGAAACCGAAGTCGAAAACTGGGACTTCTTCCTGGAACTGCCGGAAGTTAGCCACCAGAGCGAAGTCAAATTCACCAACGTTAAAAACGTTCAACTGCTCGAACCGCTCTTTGAGTTCTCCGGAGCCTGCGCCGGCTGTGGTGAAACGCCTTACCTTAAGCTGATGAGCCAGCTCTTCGGCGACCGCACGGTCATCGCCAACGCCACCGGCTGCTCCAGCATCTACGGCGGCAACTTGCCGACCACCCCCTGGACGCACAACGAAGCCGGTCGCGGTCCGGCCTGGAGCAACTCGCTCTTTGAGGACAACGCCGAATTTGGGATGGGCATGCGCCTGACGGTTGATAAGCAAACCGAATATGCGGCCGAATTGGTTGACCGACTGCGCGGCGACATTGGTGAAGAGCTGGCCAATGCCCTTCTCAATGCCGACCAAACGAATGAAGAAGAGATTAATGAACAGCGCGTTAGAGTAGCCCAGTTGAAAGAAGTTCTGGCCGGTAACGAAACGCCCGCCGGCCGTGACCTGCTCAGTTTGGCCGATATGCTGGTTAAGAAAAACGTCTGGATTGTTGGTGGTGACGGCTGGGCTTACGACATTGGTTACGGTGGCCTGGATCACGTCTTAGCCAGCAACCGCAACATCAACGTGCTGGTGCTCGATACCGAAGTTTACTCCAACACCGGGGGTCAGTCATCGAAAGCCACGCCGCTGGCGGCGGTTGCTAAATTTGCGGCGGGTGGTAAACCCACCGGCAAGAAAGATTTAGGCGCAATCGCCATGAGCTACGGCCACGTCTATGTCGCCCAAATTGCGATGGGGTCGAGCGATGCCCAAACGGTGAAAGCCTTCCTAGAAGCCGAATCGTACGAGGGGCCGTCGCTGATTATTGCCTACAGCCACTGCATCGCCCACGGTATCAACATGGCCAAGGGGTTAGAGCAGCAAAATCTGGCGACACAGTCGGGCCACTGGCCGCTGTATCGCTTCGACCCGCGCCTGAAAGCGGAAGGCAAAAACCCGCTCCAGCTCGACTCGCGCGCGCCCAAGATTCCGCTGAAAAATTACATCTACAACGAAAACCGGTATCGCATGCTACTGCAAAGCGATCCGCAACGTGCGGCGGAACTTCTGGCCGAAGCCCAAGCCGCGGTTAATGCTCGTTGGGAAAAATATTCTGAGATGGCAAATAAATAAAAATCGAAACTACTCACACCCATGTCATTTCGAGCGACGAAGGAGCGAGAAATCCCCAAAAGCTCCGTTAGCCAAGAACGATTTCGGGGATTTCTCGGCAAAAAACACCTCGAAATGACATGCCTGAGTAGTTACTAAAAATCGAACTTTTGGTGAGGGTTGAGAGAGAACCCTCACCAAAAGCCATGTTATCTATCGATGGAGAGATAAACGATGATAGACCTGACAACAACCTACATGGGCATGCCCTTAAAAAATCCAATCGTGGCTTCGGCTTCACCTATATCAGAAACGGTAGAGGGGATTTGCCGCTTGGAAGATGCCGGTGCATCGGCTGTGGTGATGTATTCACTGTTTGAAGAGCAAATTAACTATCAAAGCCAGCTTCTCGATCACTACCTCAGCTACAACATCGAAAGCTACGCCGAGGCGCTGGACTACTATCCTGATTTGGAAGACTACAAAGTTGGGCCGGAAAGTTACTTAGAACTTCTGCGCCGGGCCAAAGAAGTGACCGAAATTCCGATCATCGGCAGTTTGAACGGGGTTTCGACCGGCGGCTGGATTGAGTATGCCAAGAAGATTGAAGAGGCCGGGGCCGATGCGCTGGAGTTGAACACCTACTTCATCCCCACCGACATCGCCATGACCGGCACCGAAATCGAGCAGATGTACATCGACGTTTTGCGCGATGTCAAAAGCAGCATCTCCATTCCGGTGGCGATGAAGCTGAACCCCTACTTCAGCGCCACGGCCAACATGGCCTTCCGCCTGACCGAGGCCGGCGCTGACGCGCTGGTGCTGTTCAACCGCTTCTATCAGCCCGATTTCGATATTGAGAATTTGGAAGTCGTACCGCACCTGGTCTTGAGCAACTCCCACGAGCTGCGTTTACCGCTGCGCTGGGTGGCTATTCTGTACGGGCGCGTACCGGTCGATTTCGCCATCACCAGCGGCGTTCATACCCACGAAGATGTGCTGAAGGGCATGATGGCCGGGGCCAAAGTCACCATGATGGCCTCCGAACTGCTGCACCACGGCGTCGACCGCATCGACGAAATCTTGCAAGAGATGACCATTTGGATGGAAGAGCGCGAGTACACCTCGGTGGGTGAAATGCAGGGCAGCATGAGCCAGCAGTATGTTGGCGAGCCGTCTGTCTTTGAGCGAGCCAACTACATGAAGGTGCTGCAATCGTGGCAATCTGACCCAACCGGCCAAATGGCACATTTGTCAATCTAATCCATACATGCTACACTTTCCGTATGGTCCTGCTGCTCGCGTGATGTTCTATGCGTCTTGAGCCAACATTTAACGATATGGGAGCTGTTGTTTTAGAGGGGATGCGGTAGCCTGCGCAAAGGCAAGGCAGTAACCTCTATTCAGGCACCCACCTGCCTTGAGCAGGTTCAAAGGCAATTAGGTTGCACACGGTTCAGCGGGATCAAGAAAAGTGCTGTCTCTTCGGAGCAGCACTTTTTTTATTGGCGTTATTATCTTTCATACCCGGCGGAGTGAGCATCCTCAGATGCGAACGGGTTGGGCCAAGCGCTCCGCATCTGAGGATGCTTCGCTCCTCGCTAAGGATTAGCTTTTTTCTTAGCCTCAGCCTTAGCCTCTTACTTCATCACTGAATACTCAGCGTACAGCACCCACTGCCCCAATACAGATTAAGCCCACCCTGGTTACTGGTCAAACGGGCAAACCCCGCCCCCACATCAAAACCAATATCATAGGTAAACCAAATGAGCAACATCCCGATAACGGCAAAGATCACCAACGTCGGCAGGTGAAAGAAATGCTCAAAAAATTTATCGAATGTCGCTTCCCACTTTTCCAAAGGCTAGCATCCCATAATCGTTTCGTCGATGAGCATATCGACGACCGCTTCTAAACTACCCGACTCTTGATATTTGCGCAGTTGGCGGTCGGCGCTGGTTCCTTCTTCGATAATGGTGTTGATATACTCAACCTCTTGCCGCGAGCCAAGATCATCAACAATACTATCGACGAATTCAAGAATTTCTTCGGCTAAAGAGCGATACGGCACTTCTTTGCGCTTGCCGAAATCGATGAGCTTGCCCTGAATGCCGTCTTTGGTAGCCCGCCATTTATTTTCGGCAATGAGCGCCTGCCGATAAATGCGCCACGATTGATTGTTTTTACGCAACTGAACCAGCTTAACCACCACGGCCTGAATAATGGCGACAATCGCCATCACTTCATCAACTTTGGTGGTGCAATCGCACATTCTAAATTCAAGGGTGGGGAATTTGGGGTGGGGCCGAATGTCCCACCAAATTTTGGTCGGTTCCTCAATACAATTGGTTTTCACCAAAATATCAACATGATGATCGTAATCTTGGGCCGAGTCGAAATATTGCGGCAGGCCGGTGCGGGGTAAATCTTCAAAAATCACGCTGCGATACGATTTTAGGCCGGTGGGGTGGCCCAACCAAAAGGGCGAGGAGGTTGAGAGGGCAAAAATGTGCGGCACAAAATAGGTCATTTGGTTCATAATATCGATCCGCAAATCGGGATCGGGGATACCAATATGAACGTGCATACCAAAGATAAGCAGCCGCCGGGCCAGCATTTGCATATCTTTCTCCAGCCCTTTGTAGCGTTCCCGCTCGGTTACGGCCTGATCTTTCCAGCGCGAAAACGGGTGCGTACCGGCGGCCACAATACGGCGATTATTGTCATAGGCGATGTCGCTTACTAAGCGCCGTAAACGTTTTACCTCTTCGCGTGCATCTTCGACACTTTGGCACACGTGGCTACCGACTTCAATCTGCGACTGGAGAAACTCCGGCTTGACCTGATCGCGAAAAACAACGGCCCCTTTGTTCAGCAATTCGGAAATGTAGGATGTTAGGTGGCGTGTCTCCGGATCAACAATCTGATATTCTTCTTCGATACCAATAGTAAACTCTTCGAGCTTCACGGCCCTCTCCTCTTATATATAGCCATTTTAAACGAACTCGTAAATTGCGGGTGCATTATAACACAAGCGCCCTCCTCTCCAAATATTTAACCGCACCTACCACACAACATCATCGAGTTAGTGCGTAATGCGTAGTTAAAAACGGATGTAATACGCACTACGAACTACGCGCTATCAGAAATAAAGGAATTCATGAAACCATAGAGGCTTAACTAAACAACTTGGGTTGGCAACCTGAGTTAAAATATTAGAGTTTTTATTTTATTCTTTCCATGCTACAATCCCCAACAGTCCCTTTAAGAGTAATTTCTACACAATTAAACATGCACCCATCGAGATGAGAGAATAACGGTCACAACGAAACCTATCGTTTACAAACCTATATACGTTACGCAGTTTCAAAGGTGACAGTCACTTGAGTGACTGTCACCCGGTATTGTCTGTGTAACGTCTACCTATTTACCCAAGGAGAACTTGCTATGTCAAAAAACCAATTCGGATTAATCGGCTTGGCGGTTATGGGCCAAAATCTCGTCCTCAACGCCGCCGATCATGGTTTCAGCGTCTCGGTTTACAACCGCACCAGTTCCAAGACCGATGAATTTATGGCGGGCGAAGCCGGCGATAAAGCCATCACCCCCACCTACAGCCTGGAAGAATTTGTTGAGAGTCTGGAAAAACCGCGTATCATGCAGATTATGGTCAAAGCCGGCGGGCCGGTCGATGCCGTAATCGAGCAGCTTAAGCCCCTTCTCGATGAAGGCGACATCATCATCGATGGCGGTAACTCATTTTTCCCCGACACCGAACGACGGGCCAAAGATTTGGAAGCCGCCAACCTGCGCTTCATCGGCATGGGTGTTTCCGGTGGCGAAGAAGGTGCCCGGCTTGGGCCGAGCATGATGCCCGGCGGCACCGAGGAAGCCTACGGTTTCATCGAGCCGCTGGTCACGGCCATTTCAGCCAAAGCCCCCGCCGACGGTGCGCCCTGTGTGACCTACATTGGGCCGGGCGGCGCGGGCCACTACGTAAAAATGGTCCACAACGGCATCGAGTATGGCGATATGCAGCTCATCGCCGAAAGTTACGCGCTGCTCAAAGCCGCACTCGATCCGTCGCCCGAAGAGTTTCACCAGATTTTCAGCGAATGGAACGATGGCGAGCTGTCCTCGTTTCTCATCGAGATTACCGCCGACATCTTCACCAAGTTTGATGAGGAAACCGGCCAAGCTCTCGTTGATGTCATCCTGGACAAGGCCGGTCAAAAAGGCACCGGCAAATGGACCAGCCAGAACGCGCTCGACATCGGCTCGGCCATTCCCACGATTACGGCAGCGGTTGATGGCCGTATCATCTCTTCGATAAAAGATGAGCGCGTCGCCGCCTCGAAAATCCTCTCCGGCCCGGATGCCCGTTATGGGGGTGATCGACAGCAGTTGATCAACGCCGTACGGTCAGCGCTGTATGCCTCAAAAATCTGCTCCTATGCCCAGGGCATGGCGCTGCTAAAAACGGCCTCGGAAGAGTATGGGTATAACCTCGATTTAGGCGAAATTGCCCGCATCTGGCGCGCCGGCTGCATCATTCGGGCCGAACTGCTCGACGAC
>JAGRBZ010000386.1 GCA_020433805.1 Anaerolineae bacterium | reverse complement strand
CTCAGTAGCAAAGACGTTGCCGGCCAAGACCTGACCGGCCACCCGCTCATTGCCGCTGTCAATCCACCAGATATCTTCCCTTAGCAGCGCGGCCAACCCCTGCCGCTGTTCGATGGCCGTGACGATATCGCGCCGGGCGGCGGCGTTGTCAACCGCCCCAACGATGATAAGCAGCGAGCCATGTTCAGTATGGCGATTGGGGAGGTGTTCTTGCAAGACCTGGGCGGAGAACTTACCGACAACCGGGGTGATTTTGATCCCGAAGGCAGCGCTGTAGCGCCAGGCCAGAGTGAAGGCTTTGGGATAGCCGATTTCGGCCGGACAGAAATTCTGGCGCACCAGATTTTTCTCCTCGACCGTGTCGTAATCAACCAGGATGAGGCGCAGATCGAGACCGCTGGCCTTGGCCCAGGCCGCTAACTGGGCCAGGATATGAGCGGCGAAACTTCCCGTTCCGCCACAACCAACCAGAACAATCGAGATGTGCTGCGGATGGCCGGTGTTGACCCGGTAGGGTTTCGGCGGCAAGCTGAGTTTGGTCAGCAGAGGGGTGGTGGTGAGCCAACGGCGTAGAGAACGGGCTAGCTGCTCTCGAAGGTAGAGATACCAGGCTTTGAGGGAACTATTCATCGTTACCCCCACCGCCGGAAGAGGTGGGTAAACGCCTCAAACGACCGGCGCGGCTCCGGCTCGGCCATGACCGGCGGGTCGAGATAGATTTCCTCACAGGGGCCGAGGTTATCGAACAAGGTCAGGCCGGGGATGTTGAAAACCCAATGGCCGTACAGTCCCAATCGGATCACCAGTTGGGGTCGCTCCTGGTCGAGTTTGCCGATGACGCCATAGAAGCGGCCGCCTTGCTCGTCCCGGTCGTCGGTTGTCGAGAAGAAAGCGGGCAGGGTGTTGTGGCTGTGGATCTCAAGCATGATGTCGTGCTGGTCCTGCTCGTCGTAGCCAACCCGACTCCAGTGCCCCTGCTGGTCGGGCCGGGTGACCCGCCAGCCGCCGGTCGGGTTGTATCGGACGTGGTACATCACCTCCCGGCTCAGATTTTGACGGGCATCGGCCAGCAGATCGAGAAGCAGCCGACCGGGGATGCGGGGAAACTTCGGTCGGATTGGCTCAAGCGTATACTGGGCGAGCTGCAATCCGGTCAGTGGTTCGCTGTTTGACTCAGGAAAAGTGATCAGTCGTTTATCGGCTGAGGCGTAGCGGGTGGACTCAACCCGCTTGACCACGCCGACCTGGTCGAGAACGTAGTCGTACAGGCTTTCAGGGCGGGGCAAGGCACGGCCCTGATACAGATAGAGGGGAATGTTAACCATTTTTTAGCAAGCCTCCTAAAGTGGTTTGGGTTTCAACTAAATCGGATGGTGGATACTCTTCAGCGCCGGCATCATTCAGGGCCTGCCAGTGCTCCAGGATGTTGTCTCGATAGGTGTGACTCTTGCCGTTGGATAAGTCACGATTGAATTTCGAGGCGAAAAAGACATCAACGGCCTGATACAAGGTAGCCGCCCCAGCTTTGGGGAACGGGGCGCTGCCGCGACAGACACCTTTGTCTGAGACATTGGCGACGGGCGCTCTGAAAAGCGGCAGGTCGGGGCGAGTAGGTGGTTCTTTGACGGCATAGAGGCTGTAGTTGTAGTCGTGGCCGACAAAGATGAGACCCGGCAGCGGGACGCGCCAGGCCAGGGGCTGGTCGCGGATGGTCACCAGCCACAGGCGGGGATCGAGATAGACGGCTATTCGCTCAGCACCGTCCAGCCGACCCCAGAAGAGGGTGTGGGGTGGCAGCAGAGTCGAGGTCAGGCTAATGCCGGACAGGGCAGTGGCCAGGTCGGTCGGGTTGACCAGATGCTGCTGCGTTTGTCGTCCATTTTGGTAATGGGTCATCAGAATGAAGCTGTCGTACAGGTCCAGCCTGGCTCGCAGGCTGGCGTAGTCGCTCTCGTCAAAGAGCAGGTTGGGATAGATCAGATCGGGCAGCGCCGTGGGCCGCCGAGTGGTGATCCCGGTTGTTCCGTTACCAGTCGAGTTCATCGGTGGGTCCTCCAGACATTAAGAATTTGGCTAAGATGGCTAAGCGGCCGGCATCCTGCTCGACCCAGGTGTTGAGCCGGTCCAGGTGCCGGCGCAGCGGTTTGGTTCGTTGGTAAATCCCGCGTAGGTCGGTCAGGTGATGATCCCAGCGCAGCCAGGGGCCGTTGTGGTAGGGTCGAAACTGGCGGTCCAGCAAGATGTTGTTGGTTTGACCGCAGGCCCAGCGCACCAGCTCCGGCAGAAAGCGAACCGGTTCGGGCCAGGCACCGGGGTCGGCCTCAATCTGGTCGAGCAGCAGCAGGGCTTGCTGGCGATGACTCTCATCCCAGTTGGTTTCCAGTTGGTCGTAGAGTTCGGCATCGATCAGCAGTTGGGCTGAGACTGCCTCAACCTGACCTTCGCGGGCCAGCAGAATGCGCAGCAACTCCATGGCCGGTGCAGTGTGGATATTGTCCAGGCTGAAGCCGTACATCCGCAGCGGGATGCAGTGTAAGTAGACGGCCAGATGGTCGCCGTTCTCTTCGGTTCCGGCCTCCAACCAGTGCTGCCAGGCTTCATTGAGCGGCTGCCAATCGATTTCAAACCAACCCTGCTGCTCAATTTCGTTCAGAAAGTGGGCCAGTACCTGATACCAGGGGTGCTCCTTGAGGGTACCGGGATACTGCTCGGCCACGGTCTGGGGAAAGTGGCGGCGCAGCAGTTTGAGGGCCAGGTAGAGCCGCTCGACCTCCTGCACGTGAATTTTGAGCCGCTCCAGCTTGAGCGGTCGGGTTCGCTGCAGGATAGCCCACGGTTTGATTAGAAGCCCAGCGGAACGCGGGGGTGGGGCATGGCGGGTAGGGTTAAACATGCGTCAACGATCCTTTGCGAGAGTTGTTCCAACGTGGCGATATCGGTCAGGGCTTGCTCAACCGCCGGTCCAATATCCAGCAGTTCCTCGGCGGTCAGGTCGCCGTCTTTATCGGCCACATACTTGGCCAAGATGATGGCTTCACTGGGCTGCGGTTCGATGGCAACCAGCGCCTGGGTCAGTTGGACGGCGTTCAGACCGGTTCCTTTCTCCCCGGTGGTTTTGACGAAGGTGATCTCGGTTGTGCCGTCGGGCAGTTCCCGGTTGTGCCAGGTGCCGTTGGCCAGCTCCGGATACGTTTTAGCCAGCAGGTCGCGCACATCTTTGATGCTGTAGGTGTGACCGGGGTCTTCAAAGAGCTGCCCATCATAGGCAAAGACCCGTTTCGTGATAGGGGTGGCTGAGCCATCGATGATGGACAGCGGCTCGGATGACTCGAAAAAATCTTGTTGGTCCATGAGAAATTCTCCTTATTGAAATGATGCTTATTTGGGATGATTGACGAGAGGGCGATGATGGATCATCACCCTCTCACAAGATTGATTTAGGTGTTGGTCTCGACTGAGATGGCTTGAGCAGGCACCGGAGTCAGATCGGTTCGAATGCGATCAGGGAGAGAGTACAAATCAGTCGAGGTTGTTAGGATGAAGGTGCGGAACGCGGACGACCGCCGCCACAGGAAAAACAGGGCCACGACGATGGTCGCGACCAAGACGATGACGAGAGTTCGCCACATAACGGCTAGCTGAGGTCGCAACCATCTAAAGAGCTTGCTCTCAACTAAACGCTGCCTGACAGCGCCTAAGCCATGACGACTCCACTGGATAAATCTGCGGCCCATGGCCGGATGAACTGTCGCCTCATCAATCGGCGTCTCACTCGGGGTATCGGGAGAGAGGGGATCATCGGTCACTGCTTCTAAATTTTCTTTGGGGGTGTTGTAGGTATTGATCGACATTCTACGCCTCCGTCCCGACGCGCTTAAACAGATCGCCCAGTTCGCTGATAGCCTGTTTGAAGCGCCCGACCACACCCTGCCGGATTTCTGACACCATCTTCTCCAACTTGTCAGAGAAGGGGTTGCGCTGGTGCAGAACCACGTTGTATTGAAAATCGAGGGCGGCCAGCAGGATGGCCAGCAAGCAGGTAGCGATCATCAGTGAGATAAACCAATGAAGTTGGTGATGAATTTTCATAATTTGCTCCTTATTAATTGAATAGGGTTGAACATAAAACCAGTCGAGGAACATCCTCGACCGGTAAAACTGAGTTGATTGCGTTATCACCTCCTATTAAACGAGCTAAGCCGATGCGCCGACAGGGGGTATCAGAACCGGCCGGAAACAAAAAACGGCGGAGGGTGCTGCTCTGAACACAGTGGCTCAGAACGGCACCCTCCGCCGTTGGGAGTAAAATTTGGCGATTTAACTGTGAGGGAGAGCTACGGTTTAGGGAGAGGGATCGAGGCTGCGGCTACTTGACGATAGGACCGAATAAATCCGGTAATAGTGACCACCAGCATCAGGCCGCCGGTCAGCAAGATCTTTCGACCCGTTGTTTTGGACACCGTCTCCGCAGTCGACTTTTGTGTGTGAAGAATTTTCTCGGCTACTTCGTCCGGCAAATAAACCTTGGCCTCGGGTGACTCCAGTTCCTGACGTGCCTGGGTGTAGGCCGCTTGCCATATCTGCCGACTTGTCTCCGCTTGGGTCGCTCGCTGATGCGCGGTTTGCCAACTGAGTTTCTTTGGGTAGCGTGATCGTCGTGGTTGTTTTGAGCTGTTATGTGACATCAGCTTACCTCTCGAACGCGACATCGTAGAAAAACGACGCTTGGCTCTCGGTCGGGTGGAACATCAACTGCTGTAAACCGGGCAAGGGTTGGTGGTAGCGCATGATGAGTTGGACCGCGTAGCTGAGCATATTGCGGGTATTTTCGCTGACCAGATACGTTGGCGACGGCTCCATAGGGGCCACACCGGCCTCGCGAGCGAAACTCGTCCAGCGGTCGACAAAATCCTGATGCTGCACCGTCAGGTCTTGCAGCAGTTGGCCAAAGGCGGCGTAGTAGGGCGTAAAGGCATCGCACATAGCCTGGTTAATATCAGCGTAGGTACTCGTTAGCCAAGCGGTGGTACCGCTTTCGGCACTCAATCGGTCGCGCCGACCGAATTGGCTAATGAATCGGTAAAGATGATCGATCTCGGCATTGAAGTAAGTTAACCAGAACGCCTCAAGGTTGCTGTGAGTAGAGAAGTCGCAGCGCAAGATGAGATGCTGGTACAACTCCGGGGTCAGGTAGCGGCGTTTGAAGCCATTGAGGTAGAACTGCTGCCAATCGGTTATGATTTGCTGTTTACGGCTGGAGCTTAAAAAGGGGTAGGTTTCGACAAAGTCAAACTGACGCAATGCGGCTAGGGTAGACATATCGGTTCTCCTTGGGAATGATTATTTTATTGTTTGTGTTTTTGGGTTATATGGGTGGAAAGTTATAAAAGGGGTAACTATTCTCATGATAGCACATTTTGGGCTTTATGTCAATGGTTTGGCGAACTGCGAATCGCTGCAAAGACTATCCCCCAGGGTGTTGTTGGCTCCTCATTAATATAGTACAAACCAGCAATTGGTTTGATTCAATGAGATTATATTGTTTCCAGCAGCGCCGCGACCGTAGCAGCACCCCAGAAGGCTAGTTGGCGAGGGAGTGGGGCTTGGGGTAGATCATCTAAATTTTTAAAGCGCACCGCGCCCAGCAGATAGAGGTATAATCCTTGATAATACTCAGTCCAGTCGTCAGGATTGAAGAGATAAGTTTGGGCGGTCTGGCGAATGGTAGTTAGCAAGATTAGTGGTTTGATAAGGGGAGCAGGTAGCTTGACTGAGGCAGTATGGGGCGGTGCCATCCTGTATAGGAGATAAATTGACTCAGCTGGGAGGCCCGCTTCAACCAGAGCGAAAGGCAGGAGTTTGGTAACGACTTCGGTTTCCAGTCGAAGCAGGTCGTGCAGAGTATGGCCCCGGCGAGCGGTAGCGAAATCGATCAGGCTTAACTGACCGGTTTCAACGTTAACCAGAATATTCTCCAAATTGAGATCACCGTGAATAAGAGAACGATGTACCGGACGCGTTTCGCCCAACAACGCCGGATAGAGCCGCAACGGATTAGGCAGGATCGAAGGGAGGAGAGTTGGTCGATCAAGATTAAGCGGCCAGTTCAGAGACATGTGGGTCTCGGTCAGATCAACTTGATCGCCAAGAACCTCACGAACCAAGGCCGTCAGCATGTCGTGGCGGGTGGTGCTGACCTCAGCCCAAACTTTCTTAAGCAATTGCCCAGCATGATATTGATTGATATTCGGTATGTCAGTCAGGCATAAGCGGTAGCCCAGCGGGAGGGAGGTAGAGTCCGTAGACGGCAGATCAAGAATCAGATGACCTTTGTCCGCATTAATTTTTATAATAATAAAATTGTTAATTTCAACCATCTGGCTCAACTTGAGTGGCACAGGCGGTAGCTGATCTGGGGTTAGGCGAAGGGACTGACCAGACGGGACTGAGGCAGAATAACGGAGTGTCAGATTGACTGGCAGCAGCCAATCGTACTCTCGCTGTAGCCAAAAGTTGGGCGCGGTTTGTACCATCTGCCACCACTGCTGAGCCAACACGTTGAACAACCGCTCCCGAAGCAGCCATTGTGTGGTCTCGGCCTCAACCTGATGATAATACTCGTACAGGCTGCTAATGGTAAAAAAACCGCTTCCGACGAGGCTATAGCGCAGGATACCATACCGCTCTCCCAAAATCGGTACACCTTCCAGTCGGGCAATCTGTGGCAGAATGTGTTCCACATACGCTTGGTAAGCCCGCCACTCTTGCTCAATCTGCCAACGTGAGCCAATTTTGATGACGGCAGGCAAATACCGTTTGATCGCAAATTCATCAATCGGTCGCACCTGCAATACCCGGCTACCGCTCAAACCTCGGCCAAATTCAGCCTCAATGAGGAGCCGGTCGAAAGGGGTGAACATCGACTGCAGTAAAGACTCTTCTTCAGGATTGAAGGTGAGGTTTAACTTGTTTTGCAACGTTGGCCGAGAGCGGGGCTGGAGAGGTTGATGGACAGTCTTGGCTAGAAATAGTCCGGTTTGAGAATCGTCACCAAGACAACTGATTAGAGCAGCCAGAAAGTCGGCACCGGTGGGGAAGCGTTGAGCCGGTTCTTTTGCAGTAGATCGCTCGATAAGGCGGATGACCGAGGGTGGGAGGTTTAGTTGATGTAACGGCGTCAGATCCAACGGTTGATCAGAAATCAGTTCCGCCCATATTGCGTTTGGAGAACCTTTGTCGAGAGGGTTATGGCCGGTGATAGCCTCCATTAACAGTAGTCCCAGTGCAAAAATATCGCTTCGAACATCGACCGCCCCGCTATGAGCTTGTTCCGGAGACATATAGAGCGGCGTGCCTAGCACATCGCCAGTCTCGGTCAACTTTTGCCCAGTGTCCCAATGAGCCAGACCAAAATCGACCAACTTAAGCAAGCCACCGCCGCTAATGTCGGCTGCCAAGAGACTAGGGTAAGATCCCGAGGGCGGAGTAGTGAACATGACGTTGGCCGGTTTAACATCTCTGTGGACGATACCGACTTGGTGGGCATAGGCTAGAGCTTCGGCTAAGGGGCGGAGTAGGATCAGCGATTCTCGCCATGGGAGGGGATCCGTCAGCCGTTCTGCCAGTGATCCGGCGGCCAAAAGTTCCATAACTAGATAGGGTGGTTCGTGGGTCAAGTCGACGTCATACAGAGTGGCAATATGAGGGTGATTGAGTTGCCCAACCAGTTTGATCTCCCGATCAAACCGCGCCCGCCGCTGGGAGGCTGGGGCAAGGCTCAGGTGGAGCTGAGACGCCGCTCGTCCATCCGACGGCGTCAAAAATTTAAGAGAAACCTGTCGCTCTAGACGTATATCACGGGCTAAGTAGACTTTGCTTATGCTACCCTGCCCCAATTCAGCAATAATTTCATACGAATCGACGACTGTACTTAAACCCGGCGTAGGCTTTGATGATGAAGACGACGGCACTGTTGGGTTGACTGGCTGTCGCAGAATCGCCAGAGCCTCGCGCATGGCCTCGGCGCTGGGGTAGCGATTTTCAGGTTGCTTTTGCATAGCAGTGTCGATGATCTGACCAATGGCAGCCCAGCGTTCCGGATCGTGTCG